>JAJZWW010000322.1 GCA_021846485.1 Actinomycetes bacterium | reverse complement strand
CAACCGTCCCGACGCGGTCTCTTCCAGGTTCTCGGTGACCGACACCAGCGTCACGCCACGGCGGCGGAGCAGGGCGCGGATGGCGACGTGGTCTTCCATGTTGCGGGCGAGGCGGTCGATCTTGTGCACCACGACGGCGCCGACATCGCCGTCTTCGGCGATGCGGGCCAGCATCTCTTGAAGCTGGGGCCGATCTGCCGATCGGGCAGACTCGCCCCGATCCGCGTACTCGTCGATGAGGTCCCAGCCGTGGTCGCGGATGTGGCGGACGCAGGCTTCGCGCTGGGCGGGGATGGAGAAGCCTTCCTCGCCTTCGCCGTGCTCGGCCTGCTCACGGGTGGAGACCCGCAGGTAGATCACACAGCGCACTGTCGCCCTCCCCTCTTCTTGCCGGCCGTCGTGTGGCGGGGCACAGTCTCATGGGGCACGGTTCGATCAGACCTCGACAGTGTCAGGAGTGCAAGCCGCTCGCCACGGGTCTCCTCGGCCAGCGCCAAGAGCGCTCGGGCGAGCCCGGCAAGCTGACCGGGGTCGGGCGCCTGGGGCGGCCGTGGGCGCCGACAGGGCGGCGGAGCGCCGTCTGTGCCGGCCAGGGCGTCCGGGTGGTCCTGGTTGGGACGTGGGCGGCGCTGGTGGCCGTCCGGCTGGCCTTGGCGGGGCGCGGTCAGGATCGCCTCCCGGTGGTGGCGAAGTTGATGAGGTGCCGGCGGGGTCCGGTCGTGCCGACTGGCAGCCACACCGGCCCACCGGGGTCGTCCCCGAGCCCGGCGGCTCCGGTGGCGATAGGGACCTTGGGGTTGGCAAGGACCCGGCGGGCCTCGGCCTCGCGGCGGGGGGTGGGGAGCCAGAAGCACACCAACGGGCTCCAACCGGTGGCCCGGACAAGCTCGGTGTAGCCACCGAGCTTGCCCGCCAGGCGACCGAGGGTCTCGGTGCCCCGGTCAACCTCGACGAAGCACTCGACCAATCGGTCGCGCTGGCGGAGGGTGCCGAACCCGTCGGGACGGACGACCTCGCCCCACTCGGCGGCGCAGCGCCGTTCGGACCACCACTCGGCCAGCTCGGCGTCCTCGACGGTCCTCGCCCAGCGGGCGAGGGAGCAGAACAGCCCGTTCACGCCGAGGAGGTGGGCGAGGCGCTGGCTGTCGGAAAGCGCCAGCGCCCGCGTGTGGTGCTGCCTAGGTCGGGGGACCTCGATGCCCCGGTCCGCGGCCACGATCTCGACGCCGAGGCTGTCGAGCACATAGTGGTAGGGGTCGGAGCCGACCGGGCGGAACGGCCGGAACCGGTCCAGGACCCGCAGCTGGTACAGCGCGGTGAGCCGGTGGCGGGCGGTGGTCAGATGGTCGAAGCACAGGTAGGCCACCTGCTCGGTGGTGAGCACCTTGTGGTCGAAGAGGACCTGGCAGAGGAGGCGGTCCCGCGGGGTCAACCGGCGAGCAACCGCAGCGACGTGGTCGTGGTCGGCCCGAGGCCGCACGGGCAGCGGCCGACGGCCGGCGGGCCGAACCGAAGCGGTAGCGAAAGACATCACTGATCACTCCAGGAGTCGGGGTCACCGCCTCCCGGGGTGGGGTGGCGGTCACGCTGGCGTTCCGCCCACGGAGACCCCGGCAGCTCTGGGCGTCCGGGGGACCTGCCGACCGACCTGCCGACCGGAACGTCACCGTCGCCACGGTGCCGGGCGCCGCGCCGTCCGGCGAGCCGGCGGCGCAGGTCCTCGTCGTCACGTTCGGCCCGGTCGCGACCGAACCGCTCCCGTGCCGCCGACCGGATGGTCTCTGCCTGCCCGGTCGCCGCCGAGGCCGGCTCGGTGCGCAGGGTGAAGGCCGGGGTTTCCTCCCAGTCGACCACCAGCCGCACCGCCGCCTGATGGGCGCCCAGGTGTGACAGGTCGTGCTCGGAGATCTCGGGGGCGACGTGGCGCACGAGGAAGTGGGCGTCTTCGGGTGAGCAGTTGAAGAACACCTTGTTGCGGGCGTTTGCCGACAGCGCCTCGCGCAGCTCCCGGGGCAGCTGGCCCAGGTGCTGGTGGGCGGCCACCACCGACAGGCGGTAGCCCCGGGCCTCGGCCAGCATGTCGCCGATCGAGCCGGGCAGGGTCAAGAAGTTCTGCGCCTCGTCCAAGTACAAGGCGGCGTCACGGCGGGCCGTCTGGCCGCTCCTCGCGCGGGCGGTGACGGTCTGCCACACCTTGGCCACGACGAAGCTGCCAAGGAGCCGGCACGAGTCCTCCCCGAGCGTCCCCTTGGACAGACGGGCCAACAGCAGCCCGCCGTCGAGCACGGCGCCGAGGTCGAAGCTCGAGGTGGCCGATCCGAGCACCGCGGCGACGAACGGACGGGTGAGCACAACGCGGAGCTTGTTCATGACCGGCCCCACCATCTGGGACTGGGCGGCCGGGCTCATCCGCTCATACGCGTCCCAGAAGCCCTTCAGGGTCGGGTCGTCCAGGTGGCGGGTGCGCCCAGCCCGGAACCCCGGCTCGGTCAAAAGGCGCGGGATGTCGGCCAACGTGGCGCCCGGCTGGCGCAAGGCGGTGAGCCCGGCGACCCGGAGCACGTCGTCGGTGCGTGGCCCCCAGTAGGCCTCGAACAGGCGATGGAAGATCCCGACCAGGTGGTCGACGGCCAGGTGGGGATCTGCGGCGTCGAGGACGTTCATGGCCGGCGGTGCACTGTCGTCGTCGGGGTCGAGGATCACCACCCGCCCGGCCGCTTCTTCGGGGAGGCGGTCGAGGATGTCGTCGACCAGGTCGCCCTTGGGGTCGAGCACGACCGCGCCACGGTGCGCCGCTGCGTCTTGGAGGACCAGGTTGGCAAGGAGGGTCGACTTGCCCGACCCGGTCGCCCCGAGCACGTGGGCGTGCTGGCGGGCGTCGGCCACCGCGAGGCCGACCGGCCGCTGGCTGCGACCCTCGGCTCGACCGAGCACCTTGCCGTCGCATCCCACCTCGGGCGGCGGGGCCACGACGTGCGCCCCGGCCCGGGACAGCCCGGCGACCGACCGGTCGATCGGCAGGTGGGCCAAGGTCGCCAGCTCGCCGACCGAGTACAGGTCCCCACGACCGAGACGCCGGGCGCACAGCGTGCGCCACGGGCGGGCGAGACGGCGGCGGGTCAGGCGGTTGCGCCCGTCGAACATGGCGAAGGCGCCGACGATCCCCTGCCCCTCGGCCCGGAGCCGCTGGCGAGCCCCGTGCCCCCGGGCTTGGCCGACGATCCCGTAGCGGAGCGTCGCCTCGAAACACAGCGACGCCGCCTTCTCGGTGATGGCCCGCACGTCGGACGCCCGGGTCGGATCGGCCGACAGACTCGGGCGCTGGGGGACGCCCTTGGTCATCCAGAAGTCGACGAGCCGCACCAGCCTCGAACGCGACCGCCCGGTCCGCAGGGCCACCGCTGCCGCACGGCAGCGGCGATAGCGGCGGCCGTTGGCCGGACGGGCCAGCACCTGGACCACCCCGGCGTCGCCGGGCCCGAGGCCCGACAGGGCGGCTAGGAGGAGCCGGTAGGGGTCGGTGGGATGATCGACCCGCAGGGAGAACCACTCCGGCTGGGCCAGGCGCAGCTCACCGCCGGCGATCCCGTCGCCGCCGGGCAGCGGACCATCGGCCGCCAGGATCTCGGTCACCGCACCCGGCCACGCCGCCTCCACCACCCGGGCCACCCGTGCCGCCGGCACCCGCGCCGGTACCCACACCCCGAACCGCAGCCGCCCGGCCTCGACGCCCACCTCGAAGGCCACGTGAGGACGGCCCGAGACCAAGCCGGCCAGGCCGCTGCGGCGGAGCACCCCGTGCAGCCCGTTCCACAGGGCCTCCGCCCCGGCCGGTTCCACGTCCGGCCCGGGGGCGACGGTCACCAGGTGGGCGCCGGCCGAGCGCTGCCGACGGGTGACGGCGAGCACCAGGCGACCGACCACTGCCACTGCCACCACGGCGACAAGGACAGGGATAGCCACCCCGCCGACGGCGACCAGCACATCCAGGACGTGGTGGACGAGCGTCGAGGTCTCCTGGCCGGGATGGAGCAGGTAGCGGCCGAGCGGACCGCCGGGCACCGACGGTGGGGTTGGCGTTGGGGACGACTGCGCAGACGGGTTCATGGACCTCCCTTGGGTCGAGGGACGACGGGTTCACTATGAGAACAAGGGGTTTCGGGCTCGATTTGGACAAACGACTTCGAAAACGGCGGCGGGGGCTCCGGCGACGGTGGTCCGTCGCCGGGGACCCGACCGCGGTCTCCGACCGGTAAATAGGGGCGCAGGGGCCGAAACCGGACACCGGTTTTTCGGAGCCGGCGCCAGGCTCCTCGGAGCCGC
>JAJZWW010000321.1 GCA_021846485.1 Actinomycetes bacterium | reverse complement strand
GCCCTTGAGCTCGACAGCGTCGGCGGCGATGCCCCACCCTTCGCCGGGGAGGAGGAAGTGGTGAATGCCGGTTGCATGACCAAGCGGGACGGTGTGAAGGGGTTGATCACTGGGTGGAACGGAAGGGCTGCCTGCACTGGATGCCCACGGCCGCTTCTTCGCCTGGTCGGGAGTATAGGTGGCCCGGCGGGCGCCGATGAGGGTGTTGCCGTGTCGCAGGCGTGCGCCGAACCGGGGAGCTTGTAGGCCAGGATGCATTGAGTTGAGCCATAGGCTGACCTCAGCCAGCTCGATTGCCGTCGGGTTGAGGTCGACGCCGTAGGCATGGTTGACGGCGAAGTGGGCCTTTACCTTCTGCAGCTCGAGCTGGTAGCGGTCGGGGTCGATGGTCTCACCGGACTCGTCCTGGGCGGCCTTGAGGTAGCGGGCAGCGAGTTGGTTGAGGGCCTCGTTGAGGAACGCTCCGCTGCCGAGTGCAGGTTCGCAGATGGTGAGGTGGAGGATGTCGGCGGCGGTGAGGTCCGGGTGCTCGTCCCAGTAGGTGTCAAGCGTGTGGCGGACTGTGAACTCGGTGAGCACCTCGGGTGTGTAGTAGCTGGCTGATCGCTGGCGGTCCCTGCCGGCGAGGCGGAAGACGAAGTCGCCCTCGTTATAGCGGACGCGTCGGGGTTGGCCGTCCGGGCCGTCCTCGGTGACAAAGACCTCGTCGGAGAACTCATCGGCGCGGGAGGCCGGGATGACCCAGGTGCCGGTGTCGGGGTCGCCGTCGCTGTCGAGTTCGTATAGCGCCTCGGTGGCGAGAAAGCCGCGGTAGGCCATGAGTCCCTCGTAGACAGCGCCGAGCTGGTTGATGCCGAGGGTGGCGTAGCTGACCGACTGGCGGCCCCGGCCCCGCTGCTCCCTGGTGAAACAGAGATGGGCGAGCACCTGTTGGAGGGTCTCGTCGGTGAGGCGGGCCCGGTCGAGCAGCGGGCAGGCCGTCTCGGCGAAAAGCGCCGAGTCGAGCCCCGGGAACGTGAGAGCCCGAGCGTCGGTGTCGAGGGTGGCCTCGGGTTCATAGCCGTCGTTCACGAGCCGGAACAGGACGCTGAGGGAGCGCTGAAGGTGGGTGGCGTTGCGGGCATGGTCGCTCTGGAGCTCGACGAGAGCGGTGTCGCGCAGGCGCGCGACGCTGTAGCCGGACTGGTAGTCGGGGTCGTCCACCGGGAGGATGCCGAGTTCGGGTCGTGCCTCGGCGTAGAGCAACACGATAATCCGGTAGAGGTAGCGCAGGCACTGGCGCGTGAGGTTGTCGGGGTCGATCTGCTGCCAGGCACCCTTCTGCCGATACCTCACATCGTGGACCACGGCGTTGGCGAGGATTTCGACGCTGCGGCGGATGCCATGGCGAAGGTCCTTGGACACACCGGCCGACTCGTTGGCAGCGCGGTCGACAAGCCCGGTGAGCACCGATTGGGCCTGGTCACCGGGGTTGATGGCATCGGCGCTGAACAGTGCGGCAATGGCCGAGAGTTCACCCTTGACCCGTGTGTCGCCTCGGGCGACGGCGTCGTCGAGGTTGGCACCGAGGTAAACGCCCTCACCCCACCGATCGCGGTCGAGGAGAGTGATCGAGCCACCGGAACAGACGAGGATGTAGCTCGGTGCGTCGTCCGCGGTGAAGATGAGCTGGGCCGCTTCGAGTACAGTGCGGCCTTCGGACTTCTCGCCTAGGCGTAAGGGGTATAGGAGCGTGCCGGTGGCAGCGGCTGTGTCGGCGACGACGGTGGCGGGGTCAGTAGCGAAGGCTGTGTCGAGAGCGACGAGCAGTAGCCCGGTGGCGGTGTCGCACCGGGCGGCGGCGGGGATGCGGACGACCTTGTCCCCCGAGGTGAGCGTAACCGACTCCCCGCGGGTAGGGGTCCAGCCGAGGGCAGTGAGGATGGCGTCGTTGAGGTCGGTCAGTGCGGTGACGTCGTCGGCGTTGAGGGTGCCGAGGTTGAGGCGGGTGTCGTTGTCAGCGAGGTCCGGGGCTGTGTTGGCAGCCTCGGCCCGGTGCTTATCGAAGGAGGTGGACAGGCTGCGTACGCGGGTGCGTGCGGTGGGGTCGCCGTTGCGCTCGGCGGCGTCCCAGCGCTTGTAGAGCTCGTCGAGGCCGGCGTCGAGGCGGTAGCCGAGGAAATAGTCGCTGAAGTAGCCGCGGTTGGCGATCGACGGCAGCTGCTTCTCGGTGTTGGGGGTGGTGGTGCGGCGGGGCATCTCAGGTGGTGGGGACGAGTGCGCCGAGCACCCGGATCAGGGGTGTGGGGGCCGGGGTGTGGCCGGCAATGAGCGCTTCGATCTGGCGGGTGACGCGCTCGATGTCGTCCAGACGCCGGCGACGGTGCGGGTCGGAGGTGATGCAGTCCGCAATGGCGCGGGCGCCGCTCTGCCAGCGCTCAAGTCGCTTGCGGGTCGTGACCAGGCGCGTCTCCACGTCGGCGAGCGGGCCTTCCATCCGGTCGCGGAGGTTGGCCTCGACGGCGGTGACGACATCTGGCAGCTGTGCTTTGAGGTGGTTGAGGTCTCCGGACCAGGACCGGTTCACCATTCCGGCGTCGACTCCGGCGTTGGCGAGCGCGTCGAAGAGGTCGGCGAAGGTGACGAGGCCGTCCTCGACGGTGGCGGCGAGCCAAACGGCGGCGATGGGCTCGCCGAGCCGGTTGGACCACATGCCCGACACCAGGATTGTGGGTGCGTCGACGCGGGCAGGCAGGGCCAAGGCCTCGTTGCGTTCAATGCGGTAGAGGATCTTGTCGGCGAGCCAGTCGAGCACCGGGTGCTGGGGCCCGAGGTAGTGGACCTCGGGCCAGGCGGTGCCGGTCTCGCCAGCATCGGCCTTGGCGTTGACGGCGTCGTCGAGGGAGCGCGTGGCCGCTTGGTGGTCGGTGGTGAGGCGGAGGCGGTTGCCGAGGTTCCGTTGGGCGAGGTATGACTGCGGGAGGGCGTCGAGGCGCCGGAGGAGGTCGTCGGGCGGCTCGAAGCTGACGACGGGGCCGTCGGCCTCCCATCCGAGATCACTCAAGTCGCCGTAGACGAGGCGGAGCCCGGCGGCGAGGTAGTCGTCGACGCCGGCGAAGAGGGAGGGCAGGGGGCTCACCTTGACCTGGGTCGGTCGGGGCGCATCGAGCCGTGAGCTGTCGAGGCCGGCGAAGGCCCACGGGTCGAACCCGCCCATGGTCGGTGCCGCTTCTTCCAGGGCCGTGGTACGCTCCTCTTCGCCGCGCTGGCGGAGGGCGGCGACGATGGCCTGCTCCTCGGCGGTGTCGCTGTAGAGGCCCATCACCGAGCCGGCGTCACCGAGGGCCTTGTGCGCGACGTGCTCCTTCTCGATGAGCTTCGCCACGACGCGGATGTCGCTGGCCACCTCGGCGTCGGCCGGGGCGTAGATGAGGTAGCGGATCTTGGGTGCGTGGCGCTGGCCGTAGCGGTCGATGCGTCCGTTGCGCTGCTCGAGGGTGATGAGCGACCACGGGAGGTCGAAGTGGACGAGGTGGTGGCACTGCTTGTGGAGGTTGACGCCTTCCGACGCGATGTCGGAGGTCACGAGCACCCGGATGTCCGCCGAACTCATCGAGAAGTCCTCGATGATCTGTTGTTGCTCGTCGTCGCTCTTCGAGTTGTGGAAGGTCTGGACCTGCTCGTCGCTCATGCCGAGCTGCCCGCGGACCGCCTCCGCGATCCAGTCGAGTGTGCGGATGCGCTCGGAGAAGACGACCGCCCGTGTGGCAGAGCGGGGGCCGACGCCGATGTTGCGGAGCGTCTCGACCAGGGCGGCGAGCTTCGCGGGAGCCTCGGCGATTGCCCGTCGGGCTGCGATCCAGAGGCAGCGGAGCGCCTCGATCTCCACGTCCTCGACCGGGATCGTCGGATCCCTCAACACGTCGACCCGTCGGCGGGTGAGGCGGTTCTCGATCGTCTCAGCCAACGCGGCTGGCGATGACAGGGCGGCCTTGAGCAGCGTGTAGGGGAAGAGTCCGTCGTCGCAGGGGGCGGGGTGAACGGGGTTGAGCCAGGTGGCGCTCAGCTCGGAGAAGACGGCTTCTTCCGCCGGGCTCGGGACGACTGAGACGGGGAGCGGCTCTGCCCGCTCCGCCCACTGGTCGCCGATGGCCGCCTCCACGTCGGGGGAGTGCTTGTGGCGCCGGACGACGAGATGCGCGATGTCCTCAGCCGTCACCTGCTCAGGGTCAGGGACGGCGGTCGGATCAAGCAGGGAGACGAGCTCGACGAACGATTCGGGCTTGCCGTTGTGCGGCGTTGCTGAGGTGAGGATGAGCGCGTCCGCGTTCGGTGCGAGCACGTGGGCGA
>JAJZWW010000320.1 GCA_021846485.1 Actinomycetes bacterium | reverse complement strand
AGGATCGACCTGTCCCGGGTGGCCAAGATCGACGTCGTCCGGGGCCGCCTTGTCGTCGAGTACCGCGACGGCCAGGTGGCGCTCGACGAGCCGGTCAAGGACTTCCACGGCGCCGCCCTCAAAGGCTGCGACGAGTGCGCCGACTTCCTCGGGCGCAGCGCCGACCTCTCGGTGGGTGCCGTCGGCTCCATCGACGGGTGGAGCAGCGTCCTCGTGCGCACCCAACGCGGCCGGCGGGCATTCGAACAGGCCTACAGCAGGCTCGACGTGCGCGACCTCGACGACCCCGACGCCTTGGTCCGCCTCGACCAGCTCGACAAGCGGATCGCCCTCCGCTCCCTCGGGCGCACCTTCGATCCCGAGGCGCCCCTGTTCATCGACTACGACGAGCACCTGCGCAGCTACCAAGAGACCACACGCCAGCCCGTGGTCATCCGCCGATGAGCACCAGCGGGCAGGTACCGGCACCTCTCGCCCCCCTGCGCCTGCACCTGCCCGACGAGCCGGCCGGACGGCGCGAGGACTGGCGGGCGGCGGTCCTCGCCGGGACGGACCTCGCCGACGTCGTCGGCGGCGACGACGGCATCGCCAGTTGGCTCTGGGCGCGCTGGTCAACCCTCGCCGCCCACGGCATGGCAGAACCGGCCTTCTCCGCCGTGGTGGTCGACTACCAGCGCGAGCTCTGGCTCTGGCTCACCGGCGACCGCCTCTGGGAGCAGTGCTGCGCCGGCCTGATCGGCCGCGTCGGCCGGCGCCTCGGCCGAGCGTCGTGACCGCCCCCTCGTCGGCGCCAGCCCAGGCCACCGTGAGCTCCTCGGCCGGCGCGGACGTCCGGCCCAGGCTCATGGCACCATCCGGCCGGCAAGCAGCGCAACCATGTCCGGGGCCAGAATGACCGTCGGCACGCTGCGTGGGGACAACGGCAGCGACGGACAGCGGCAGCGACACATCGAGAGGGGGACGGGGAACCGGGCCTTCACGGCACCGCGCTCCTGACTGGCGATGGATGATTCGGTGTGGCCGCGACCGGTACCGTTGATCGGCGATCCGACGTCAGCGGCCCAGCGTGCGGCGGACCCTGCAGGATGGTCGTTCGATGCGGAGACGGTGAGGGCCCTACGTGCGGTCCTCGCCGCGAGGCGGGACGTCCGCCGCTTCCGGCCCGACGAGGTGCCGCCGGAGGTGGTGAGGCAGGTGCTCCTGGCGGGCCATCAGGCCCCGTCCGTCGGGCACTCCCAGCCCTGGCGCTTCGTCGTCGTGCGAGAGCAGGGTACGCGTGATCGGGCCGCGCTCATGGCCGACCGCGAGCGGCTTCGACAGGCCGACATGCTGACCGAGGAGCGGAGGTCACGGCTGCTCGACCTGCAGCTCGAAGGCATCAGGGAGGCACCGGTCGGGATCGTCGTCGCCTGCGACCGGCGGGTCCCGGCTCGAGGTGTGCTCGGGCGGGCCAGCTTCGCCGATGCGGACATGTGGAGCTGCGCCTGCGCCATCGAGAACATGTGGCTGGCGGCGCGGGCGGTCGGGCTCGGGCTCGGCTGGGTGACGCTGTTCCAGCCCGAGGAGCTGGCCGAGCTGCTGGGGTTGCCGCCAGGGATCGAGACGCTGGGTTGGCTGTGCCTCGGGTGGCCGGACGAGCGGCCCCCCAGCCCCGGCTTGGAGCGGCACGGCTGGTCCGAGCGCATGCCGCTCGAGAACGTCATCGTGGAGGAGCGCTGGCCGTCTGCTGACGAGCCCCCAGCTCCGGTGTCGCACCTGGCCGGTCCCGAGCCTGCGTCGGTGGTCGCCGGGCGCGACGAGGGTGACCATCGGCTGACCGTTCCCGGCTCGCTCGGGGTGCTCGACCTCGTCGTGAACCGGGTGCTGGCGCTGCGGCCTGCACCGCCGACATCAGGGACCCTCGTCGTCGTGGCCGGCGACCATCCGGTCACGAGGCACGGAGTGTCGGCCTTCTCCCCTTCGGTCACCGGCGATGTCCTGATGGCCACTCGAGCCGGCCTGTCGCTTGGGGCGGTGACGGCACGCGAGGTCGGCCTGGCCGTCGAAGCGGTGCACGCCGTCGCCACCCGCCAGACCGGTGACATGGTCGCTGCCGACGCACTTGATCCCGACGACGTCGACGTTCTCTTCCGCTCGGGAGAGGAGAGCGGGCGACGGCTCGCGGAGGACGGGCTCGTCTGCCTCGGAGAGGTCGGCATCGGCAACACCACCGTAGCGGCCGCCCTGGCTTGCGCCCTGTTGGAGCTGGACGTGGACGAAGCCGTCGGTCTGGGTGCGGCGGCAGACTCCGCCATGGTGCGCCGCAAGCGGGACGTCGTCGCAGCCGCGCTCACCCGGGCCCGCTCCGCTCACGGAAGGCGGCTCGCGCAACCCGAGGTGGCGCTCGCCGCGGTCGGCGGTCCCGAGATCGCGTTCCTCGCCGGGCTGACCGTGGCCGCCGCCGGAGCTCGGACACCGGTGGTTCTCGACGGCTTGGTCACGTCGCTCGCTGCGCTGGTCGCTGTGCGCATCGAACCTGCGGTCCACAGCGCCTTGGTGGCAGGCCAGCGCAGCCGAGAGGCGGCCCACGGCCGGGTGCTGGCGGAGCTCGGCCTCGAACCGCTGCTGCAGCTCCGGCTGCGCGCCGGGGAGGGCGTCGGTGCTTGCCTCGCCGCCCAGATGGTGTTGGCCGCCGTCCGCTCGCGCCAGGCGACGGCCACGGTCGAGGAGCAGTGCGCGCAAACACCACCGTGAGCGCACCGGCGACATGCTGCGATGCAGGAGAGGTGCTGGAGATCGGTGTCCATCACCTCCTCGGCGTCCTCCGTCGGCGGGTCACGCGGCCCCGATCTTCTGGGCGATGGCGGCCGGCGCGGCTTCCCCGAGCCCCTCGGGCCGTCTCGCGTCCGGGTGGGTCACGACCACGGTCACCCCCGCCGGGGCGCGATGCCCCGGCGCAGCAGGTAGGTGTCCATCACCCATCCTCGGCGGGACCGGATCTCGGCCCGCCGGGCCACGATCGCGTCCGACACCTGTCCCAGCTCGCCCGACACGATCGCCTGGTCGGGGCCACCCAGGTCCGCGCCCCAATAGATGTGCACGCCGTCAGGGTCGACGTGCTGGAACGAGCAGCGGCCGTCGACCATGACGACCACGTCGTGGCAGCCGGGTGGGAACCCCTCCTCGCCCAACCGCCGACCGGTCGTCACCTGGAGCGGCTGTCCGACCCGGGTGAGCGAGATCCGGTGAGCCGCGGCCAGCATCTGGATGCTGCTGATCCCCGGTATCACCTCCACCTCGAGGCGTCCCGTCGCCCGCCCGGTGTCCAGCACCCGCAAGGTGCTGTCGTAGAAGGCGGGGTCGCCCCACGCCAGGATCCCTGCCGTCTGGCCGGGTTCCAGGTGGGCTTCCATGGTGTCGAGCAGGACGTCGCCACGGGCGGCAGCCCAGGTCTGCACCGCCTGGGCGTACGCTGCCGTCGAGCGGTCACGCGGCGGGTCGGGAACCGTGACGAAGCGGTAGCCGCTGGTGCCGATGACGGCGGTGCACAGCTCCCGGCGCAGCTCCACCAGCTCGTCGGCGGCGGACCCCTTCTCGGGGGCGAAGAACACGTCGACGCTTCGCAGCGCGTCCACCGCCTCTGCCGTCAGGTGACGGGGGTTGCCCATGCCCACGCCGATCACCTTGACCGTCCTCATCGCCGATCACCGACCGCAGCGGCGACCGGCCGGCACCGGCCGGCACGCCTCGGGATCACGATGCGACTCCCGGTTCCGAGGACATGCCCACACCGAAGGCGAACATCTCAGGTCTTCGGCCCCCAGCAGACGAACACCGGGTTCTCGGCCCGCAGCCGCACGCCCAGGCCGCCCGTCGACACCCCCCGGCTGACCGCCAGCTCGACCACGTTGCCCAGCATGGCCGCAGCGGCCACGGCCCGGTCGACGATGGCGTAGGCGGCGACCACGACGCCGCCGGGTCGCAGTCGCCCCAGGACGGCGTCGAGGACCTCGGCCCCGCCACCGCCGACGAAGACGCGGTCGGGGTCGGGCAGCCCGACCAGCGCGTCCGGCGCCGCTCCCTCGGTCACGGTGAGCTCGACCCGGTGGCGGGCGGCGTTCGACCGGATCCTGCCCACCTGGGCCGGGTCACGCTCGACGGCGAAGACGTCGAGACCGGGGCGGAGCCGACCGCACTCGATCCCGACCGAGCCGCTGCCCGCCCCGACATCCCACAGCACCCCGCAAGGTGGGAGGTCGAGCTTGCCGAGCGCCACGGCACGCACCTCGGCCTTGGTGATCATCCCGTCTCGGCGGTCGAATGCGGCCTCCGCCAACCCCCAGGCCAGGGT
>JAJZWW010000319.1 GCA_021846485.1 Actinomycetes bacterium | reverse complement strand
CCTCGTGGAGAAGGACATGGGCGGCCTCGTGGATCATCGTCTTGACCATTGCGGCGTCGTCCATGTCGGAGCGGACCTGGACCTGTTTCACGTCCCACCGGGTCACCCCGTTCGCCCCGTTCAGGTGCCGTGCGTCGACAGCCGGATCGACAGTGAACCCCCTTGCTGCCACCAACGCCATGACGGCCTCGCCGAGGCCCGGCGGGGCCTCACCTTCGAGCAGCTTCGGCATCGGCGCGACGGGAAGTGGATCGCCCGAGGTCTGCTCGGCGGCGAAGACGTGCTCGACCGTGAATCCGCCGAGGACCTGGCGCGAGTGCTCGCCTTCCTCAGGGCTTGGCGTCTCTCCCTTGCCGAGTGGCCGGGCGGTCCCGGCAGCGTCAACCGCCACCCGGCGTTGGTACCGCACAGGGGCGAGGATCGCGTATCCCTTCTGACCCTTGTCCACCTGGCGGCCGAGCGCCTGCCAGGCGCGGTAGCCAGCAACAAATGTTGGGGTGGGTGTGTCCACCCGGCCTTCCTCGAACGCTCTCGCGTGCTGGACATGCAGCAGCATGACGTTATTCGGGCTGTAGGCGTGGAACTTGGCGGAGAACTCCAAGTAGCCGCGCCAGTCCTCACCTGAGCGGAGCGCGGTCACTTCGGCTTCGAGAACCGCCAAGGCAGCCGCCACCTTCTCCGCGGCCACTCTCTGCCACTCCTCCTTACTCATCGTCGCTTGTCGCGCCACTGCACTCTCCTCCCGGCAGCGGCCCGCCCGGTGCGGACCGTCTACCGCGAGGGGGCAGATCGACTGATCTGGTCATCGAACTCGCGGCGGTTCGGTCGATCTGCCGCCACTGTGCGAAAGGAGGTGTTCACAATGGCTTGAACGAATCACGCACAAGGGGCTCGCCGGCCTGGCGCACAAGGCCCGGCGGCCCGCGATACCGAGCCTGTGTTGGCCGGTCGGCTTGAGGCGGCTGCTGGCGGCGTCGGTTCTTCTGGTCGAGCGTCAGGAGCGGGTCGAGCGGTTGGCGCAAATCCAACACCAGGTCGAACAGGTCACGATGGAGGTGGGTGTGCAGCCCGATCCCTGCGGATCGCCGCCCAGTAAGTGTCACCCGGCTTGGCTCGCTTTTCACCGAACCCGATGCCGCGGTAGCCGACGCTTGAACCTCTGATGCGTACTCGCTCGGCGAGTTGGGAGCCGGTGCAAAGACGCCCGCCCGATGGATGGCTCTGACGGATCGGATGACCCTCAACCCGCCAAGCCCTCGTCCGCCTGAGCGACGTGCCAGCATGTCTGGGGTGAATGACCGATGTAGATTCTCTGGGAGGGGTCGAGCGTGCGAGACTGGTGACCGTGGGCAAGCCCTCTCGACGCATCGGGACCTGTGCTTTCTGCGGAGTTTTCGGACGGCTGACGCGCGAGGACTTCACGCCGAAGTGGCTGAGTAGGTACATCAACACGCACCTCCCGCCTAAGGACAAGTGGCAAGCAGTCGAGATCAGGTTCGGTGGTGATCGTCCCTACCGTGAGCGCTCGCGGATCGTGGGCGGAGCTAGCGCCATCAAGCCGGTAATTGTGTGCGCGCCGTGCAACAACGGATGGATGGCGAAGCTAGAACAGGCGGTCCAGCCGATCCTTGGCCCCATGGTGCTCGGACAACCGGTCGACCTCGACGCCGCCGCGCTCTACACCCTCGCGACATGGGCGACCAAGACCGCTCTCGTGTTCGAGCTGGTCCAACAGGATGGCAGCACCACAGCATCGACCGCCGATCGGAAGTGGTTCAGCAAGAACCGACAGCCGCTCACGGGAAGCCGGATTTGGATCGCTCGGTACGTGGGTACGTTCGGCACAGTCGTCCTCGCGCGTTCGACGTTGTTCACATACGACCTGGACGATGCCACCCCGGTTTCTGAACCAAACGGGTTAGTTGTCACACTTGCCTATGGCGAGGTTGCCTTCCGGGTCGCGATGGTACGAAGCGCGCCCACCCTCCCGACGCGAATCGCTGTCGCAGAACAATCGCATACGCCGACCATCTGGCCGGCATCCGGACCTTTGGAATGGCCACCCACAGTGGCCCTAGACGACGAAGGACTACGGAATTTTGGTGCAGTAGGGCTCCCAGTGGGCGGACCAGGGGCTCTTGATCGGTACGGCCCGCCTGCCTAGTCCGAGACGCCAACTTTCCCGCCAATCAGCCCAGAGCCGAGTGATTACTTGGCGAGAGAGGTTGAGGCCAAGCACGCGATGTGGCTGAGTCCCGAGCTGGAACAGCCATCCGTTTCGGTTTCCGGAAACCCAACACAGTAAGCCGGTATCTCCCGACGCCTACCCTTGGGTTTCGGCTCCAGAAGCCGGGAACCCGCGGAGATTCCCGATCATGCGCTGGTTGGTGTCGAAGCAGGACAGCTCGCCTGGCGTCATGACGTGGGTGACGACGAAGGCGCGCTCCCCCAGGCGCCAGAGGCCTTCTCCTCGCACGAGATCGGGGAGCTGGGCCACCTCTGTGCTCGACAGGCCAAGCGAGGTGCCGGTCTTGGTCGCCTCGCCGGATTCCTGGGCGTAGATGATCTTGGTCGAGCAGTCCGCGAGCAGCCCGAGGGCGAGGCCCCGTGCCTCGCTACCCGCGTCGCCGACCGCATCGAGATCGCTCAGGCGGTGGATCACCATGAGGTTCGCGATCCCAAGGGCACGGCTGAGCTTCCACTGCGACTGCATTCGCGCCAGCAACGCCGGTTGCGCGAGCAGTCGCCAGGCTTCGTCGTAGATCACCCAGCGCTGCCCCGCATTCGGGTCCGCGAGCGCGGCTTCCATCCAGGACGAGGCGCAGGTCATTACCATGCCGATCAAGTTGTCGGAGCCCGAGATGCGAGACAGGTCGAGGGAGAGCATTGGAAGCGACGGGTCGAAGCGGATCGTCGAAGGCCCGTCGAACAGGCCGCCCAGGTCGCCGCTGACCGTTCGGGCAAGGGCGTGGCCGACCTCCCGGCTGTCGGCAGCGAGTTGGGCGACGCTGGAGCCGGCGACACCTTCGCTCGGGTTGAACAGTGCGCCGACGATGTGCGGCAGGACCGGCACGGTGTTGTCTCGCACGGCAACGTCGAGCGCGGCGTCGATGGCTGTGTGCTCGACCGCCTGCAACGGACGGCCCAGGGCGGCTTCTGCGAGGGCGCCGAGAAGCGAGCGTCGGCGGGTCCGGGTCTCGACGGTCCACTCGGCGTCAGACATGGTGGCGGGCCGTGGGCCTTCGTCGAGTGGGTTCAGCCGGGCGGGGAGACCACCGCCGAGCTCGATGGCAGCCCCACCGACCGCTTTGGACACGACGGTCCACTCACCTTTGGGATCGCCCGGCACGTACACCTTGCGCCCGAAGGCGATCGAGCGCGTCGCCAGGGACTTGGCGAGCGAGCTCTTGCCCCGGCCGATGATGCCGGCGAGCAGGACGTTCGGGTTGGTGAGCACGCCGTGCTCGTAGAGCACCCACGGGTCGAAGCAGAACGCGGCACCTGACCACGAGTCATGTCCGACGAGCACGCCTTGGCTTCCAAGCCCGGCCTCGGCCAGGAACGGGTACGCACTGGCAAGCACTTCGCTGGTCGCCCGGTGAGCCTGCACCTTGAGCGCCCGGGGCGATCGCAGCGCGGCGGGACCGGCTTCGCCACGTCTGGGGAGGTACGCTGCGGCCTTTGCCTCGGCTGCCACGGCTGCCAGCTCGGCCCGGCGTCGGTCCATGAGCGCCCTGCGCTGGTCGACTTCGACTTTCCGGGCAGCCACCGCCGCGGCCCGCCGTGTCCGTCGTGGAGCACCTGCAGGCACGAACAGCGCAGCCCCGAGGGCTTTGCCGCCGTCGAGCAGCGCTGGCGGCGTCGCTGTCCCGACCCCCCCTGCTTGGGGTTGTGACGTCGTGTTCGTCGTTGGGGGGTTATCGCCTGGCACGTAGGTTGACCCCGCCGCCGCTGTCGGCGGGAACGTGCAGGGAGACACTGAGGTCTCTGAGAATTGGTGGTCCATGGTGGTCGACTCGTTTGTCTCGGCGCTGGGGAAGCCCCAGACCACCGGCTGAGCCTTTGGTGCAGCGCGACGCAGACGGAGGCTCACCACACCCCCCTTGCAAAGGGCAGGGCGGCGACGACGAAGCCCTGGGTCTGGCGTCCGTAGAGGACGCGGGTCTCACATGCTGCCTGGGAGGCGGCACGCTCGATCTGAGAGATCGCAGCGCAGAGCAGGTCTTCGGTCGCCGCGCTGACAGCGATGAAGCCGCTGAAGGCAACATCCGCGTGGCCCGAGATGAGCGCCCGCTCCCGGTCGAGAAGGTCGTGGTACTCCTGGGCGTCGGAGAGGTCCTCGATCTGGCCGATCTTCGCC
>JAJZWW010000318.1 GCA_021846485.1 Actinomycetes bacterium | reverse complement strand
CCGGGCGCCGGCCGGTCCAACCCCTTCGGCCATGCCGATCACCCGGCTCCAGGCGAGCTCGTCGTAGGGGTTGTCGAGGAGGCGGAGCAGCGCGAGCAGGTCGCGGACGTGCGCCGCCTCCAAGAAGCGCAGGCCACCGAACTTGTGGAACGGGATGGCGCGCCGGCGCAGCTCCACCTCCAGCAGGTCGCTGTGGTGGGCGCTGCGGAACAGCACCGCCTGCTCCCGCAACGCCACCCCCGACTCGTAGAGCCCGAGGATGCTGTCGGCGACCGCTTCGGCCTGGGCCTGGCCGTCGGGGCAGGTGGCCAGCACCGGCCGGGCCCCGCCGGGCTCCGCGGCCCACAGCTGCTTGCGGTGCCCCTCCCCCATGCCAGCGGCAACTGCGTTGGCGAGGGCGAGGATCGCCGCGCCGGAGCGGTAGTTGCGCTCCAGGGTCACGACCGTGGCGCCGGGGAAGTGGGCCGGGAAGTCCAAGATGTTGCGGACGGTGGCGGCCCGGAACGAGTAGATCGCCTGGGCGTCGTCGCCGACGACGGTGATCCGCCGGTCGGCGGCCCGCAACGCCCTCAGGATGTCGGCCTGCACGACGCTCGTGTCCTGGTACTCGTCGACCAGGACGTGGTCGTAGGCACCGGCGAGGACCGGCCCGGCCAGGGGGTCGAGCGCCGCGGCCCTCCAGTGGAGGAGGAGGTCCTCGAGGTCGAGCAGCTGCTGGGCGCGCTTGCGGGCGCCGTAGGCCCGGAACACCTCGGCCAGCGCTTCGACATCCCCGGAGCACCAGGGGAAAGACCTCGCGACGGTCTGCTCGAGCGGGACCTGGGTGCTCACGACCCGCGCGTACACGGCAGCGACCGTCTCGGTGCGCGGGAAACGCCGGCCACGTCGGTGTGCGATGGGGCTGCGGACCAGCGACAGGAGGTCATGGGCGTCCCCGGGATCGAGCACGCCCCAGCCCGCCCCCAGCCCGAGGGAGCTCCCGTGGCGGCGCAGCACCTGGTGGGCCACCGAGTGGAACGTCCCCGCCTGCACCCTCCCTGCCGTCACCGGGTCGACCAGCTGGGCCGCCCTCCGGACCAGCTCAGCCGCCGCCCTCCGGCTGAAGGTGACGAGCAGCACCCGCTCGGGCGGCACGCCGCTCTCCAGCAGCCGGGCAAGGCGGCTCACCAGCATGCGGGTCTTGCCGGTGCCGGCACCGGCGACCACCAGCAAGGGGCCGCCGTCGTGCTCCACCGCCTTGGCCTGCTCAGGGTTGAGCCCCACCGACCACGCCGGCGCCGCCGTCTGGACCATACGACGACAGTAGCCTTGCGGCAAACGTCTGTTCGGTATCCCTCTTGCCGGAGGCCGGGTCGAGGCGGGCAGGCAACGGGCGCCGGTCAGCCGCCCGGCAGGCCGAGGCGGGCCAGCGGCTCTCCCACCATGCCGAGCAGCCGGCGGCCGTCTCGACCGCCGGATCGCAGGTGACCAGGCCAGTCGCCGCCGTGGAGGTCGTCGAGCAGCCGATCCCCGATCCGTCGCTGCACGAACACCTCGCCGTCGGTAGGGCCACCTGGGTTGGCGCGGCCTCACAGATCGCCTCCAGGCCGGCTCCGATCCCGCAGGACCCGGGCGGCCCCGTCGTCGAGGTGCACGGCACGAGCCTGGCGGTTGGGCCCCGGCAGGCGTTCGAGGACGGCCTCGCTCCTACCGTTCCCGGAGAGCAGCACGGCAAGCGTGAGGCAGACCGGGCCTCCCCCGACCACTGCCACGTCCAGCGCCGGCCCCCCGCAGCCAGCGAGGTCACCTCCGGCAGGGACTTTCCCAGCTCAATCCCCCGCCGCGCCGAGCGCGACGGTGGGCACCACGTCGGGAGCGTCGAGCCGGGTGGCGTCGGCGCTGCGGTCGTCTGCGGCGAGCTGGCTCCGGCGTTCGGCTTCCACCCGGCGCCGGTAGTGCTCGACCTCGCCGGCCTCCGCCGAGGAGTCCCAGCCGAGCAGCGGCGCCATGAGCTGGGCGACCCGCTCAGCCGCCCCGGCTCCGCGGTCGAATGTCTCGAAGCTGATGCGCGTCCGCCGGGCGAGGACGTCCTCGACGTGGCGGGCGCCCTCAGCGGCGACCGCGTAGACGACCTCCGCTGCGATGTAGTCGTCGGCCCCCTTCCCGGGGAGCGGCTCGGCCAGCTCCGGGTCGGCGGCGACCAGGTCGAGCAGGTCGGGCACGAGCGAGCCGTAGCGGCCGAGGAGGTGCTCGATGCGCTCGGTGGACAGACCGGACTCGGCGGCCAGCCGGCTGGCCGCGTTGAGCACCGCCGGCCAGCCCTCGGCACCGACGAGGGGCAGCCGGTCTGTACAGCTCGCCGGCACCGGCCCGGGCAGGCCGTGGACCGCGGCGTCGATGGCGTCCTCGGCCATCACCCGATAGGTCGTGTACTTCCCGCCGACGACGACCACCATCCCCGGGACCGGGGTGACGACGGTATGCTCCCTCGACAGCTTGCTGGTGGCGTCCGACTCCCCGCTGAGCAGCGGCCGCAGGCCGGCGTAGACCCCCTCGATGTCGTCGCGGGTGATCGGCGTCTCCAGCACGGGGTTGAGGTGGTCGAGCAGGTAGTCGATGTCCACCGCGCTGGCCGCGGGATGCGCCTTGTCCAGGGACCAGTCGGTGTCGGTCGTACCAACCAGCCAGTGGCGGCCCCACGGGATGACGAAGAGCACCGAGGTCTCGGTGCGCAGGATCAGGCCGACGTCGCTGCGGATCCGGTCCCGGGGCACGACCAGGTGCACGCCCTTCGACGCCCGCACGCGCACCTGGCCCCGGTCAGTGGCGAGGCCCTGGGTGTCGTCGGTCCACACGCCGGTGGCGTTGACCACCCGCCGGGCCGCGACCTCGAGATCCTCCCCGGACTCGAGGTCGCGTACGACCGCACCGGTGACCCGCTGACCGAGACGGGTGAGGCCCACCACCTGCGCCCGGTTGGCGGCGAGCGCGCCCAGTCCGGCGGCGGTACGCACCAGGGTGACGGTGTGGCGGGCGTCATCGACCTGGCCATCCCAGTAGCGGACGCCGCCGACACAGGCATCGGCGCGCAGCGCCGGGCAGATCCGGGCCACCCCCGCCCGGCTGAGGTGGCGATGGTGGGGCAGGCCCCGACCCCAGCCCCGGCTGAGCCCGAGGGTGTCGTAGAGGACGAGACCGGCGCCCACGTAGGGGCGTTCCCAACCCCGGTGAGTGAGCGGATACAGGAAGCTCACCGGCCGGACCAGGTGCGGGCAGAGCCGCTGGAGCATGAGGCCCCGCTCGGTGAGTGCTTCCATCACCAGGTGGAAGTCGAGCTGCTCCAAGTATCGCAGGCCGCCGTGGACGAGCTTGCTCGACCGGCTGGAGGTCCCCGAGGCCCAGTCGCGGGCCTCCACCAGGCCGACCGACAGGCCCCGGCTGGCCGCGTCGAGCGCCGCCCCGGCCCCGACCACCCCCCCGCCGACCACCAGCACGTCGAGCTCCTGGCCGGCAGAGCTCTTCCTCATCCGCCCGAGAGCCTCGGTGCGCGCTGCGGGTGACAGGGCCGAACGCTCGAGCGGAAGGGTGGGCGCGGTCAATGGTGCAGCTCCTCGGTGCGGTCCGGGGACCTGCCGGCTGCCGGAGATCCCAGCACTGAAATTACCCGCCCCGCCCACACCAGGCCTCCGGCTCTCCCCGACCGGCGCCGCCGGTCAGCCGCCTCGGTACCGACGCCGCGCGACCCTCGGCCCGCCGGCGTCCTCGGGCGGGTGAGCCCGAGCTGGTCGAGGAGGGACGCATCGGCGTCGAAGTCCACGAGGAGGTCGACATCACTGGAGAGTCCGGCCTCACCTCGAGCGACCGAACCGAACACCCGCACCCGCGACGCCTGACGCCGCCGAGCGGCCACCAAGATCGCCTCGCGGTGGTCCCTAAGAGCACCGATCGTTGGTACCACTTGGGCCACATCCGAATCGTACCGGGGGTGATGGGTGCCCTGGTCAGATGCTGCAGTCGCCCCCTCGGCGGCGCCGAGCCGACAGCCGGACGGCGAGCAGCCCCGGTTCGGTTTGTGTCCCGCCGAGTGAGTGAGTGAGTTGAGTGGGTTGGGTGGAGGTGACATCCTTCGTTCGCGGATGCTCGCGCCTCTGTTCACGCGAAAGCCGTGGTCGTGGGCTCTGCCTATCGCAGCCTTCGGCCGCAACCAAACGCCTCGCGTGAACTGAGAGTGGAGGTGCAGGGCGGGGCGGCCGAAGGCTGCGAGCTTGCGCAGCCGGGTACTGGCGAGCGTCGGGCTACGGGCCGGCTGAGCCGGTCCTGTGCGCTCACGATTGGAGCCAGAACGCGAGGGACCAGGGGTGCGGACCTTCGGACTCGAAGACCCTGACCCGCTTG
>JAJZWW010000317.1 GCA_021846485.1 Actinomycetes bacterium | reverse complement strand
TTACCCCGACAGAGTGGACCTGTCTCAACCGGCCTCTTCCGGGGTTGTCGTGAGGAAAGCTGTGAGCGGGGATGGTGCTTTGCCTGAGCTGGCTACTCGGGACCCCGGGCAGAGCCAGGGAAGAGCCGGGTCACCTTGGCCCCGTTGATCAGTTGCTGACGCAGGCGATCGTTCTCCAGCGCCAGGGCCTGAACTTGCTGTGCCAGTTGCTCGGACCGTCGGCGCAGCTCGCCGTCCTCGGCTCGGGCGGCTGCCTTGGCGGCGGCCAGCTCGATTTCGAGGTGACGGATGTGCTCCTGGTCAGTCCTCACCCGAGGATCGTCCATCGGGACTCACGGAGTCGTCTGCCATGCTGGCGAGCGTGCCAGTACTGGACATCGACTACGACCAGGCGGTCAGCGACCTCGCTGCGAGCGGCTGGGCACGGTCGCCGCACGCCCTCGCGGCCAGCGCTGCCGACCTCCTGGCCGAGGACAACGGCCGGACATGGACTGTGGCTGGCGACGAGGGCGTCGTCCGCCAGCACGTCATCGGCTCCTACACCCCCTATGCCGAGGCGCTGCCGGTTGTCCGAGCCGTTGGAGACCAACTCATCGCGGGCCTCTCGGCAGCCGCACGCAAGCGTGCATGGCCGTTGCTGCCAGCCTTCAACGAAGCCACCTGGGGCCGCTACCCGGCAGGGACCGGCCACATCACCGCCCATCGCGACCCCAGCGCCTACGGCGGGATCATCGCCGTGTTCACCCTCGCCGGCGGCGCGACGTTTCGCGCCTGGAGCGCGGAGGGGCAGGTGACTGAGTGGCAGACCGCCCCCGGGCAGCTCGTCGTTCTACGCGGCGTGGGTTGGCCTGAGCCCGACAGCCACTGCCCCCTGCACGAGGCCGACCCTCCCGTCGAAGGCGAGCGGAGGATCATGACGCTGCGGCACAACCTCGGTGGGGCAGGAGCCGGATACACCGTCTGACTGCGCCGTGGGGCGTCGCAGTCGGGGATCCCCTTCCGGGAGGCTGGGCGGACGTCGGGCAGGGTTGCGACTTGGCTCAGGCCGGCTGACGGGCCGGGGTCACGTCGGAGAAGCCGAGCGAGTTCTCGGCGTGGTGGTCGCCGTGGAGGACCTCGGGGGCGAGGTCGAGCCCGTTGGGCCAGACGATGGTGCCGGCCTCCGGATCGACGCGGACGAGGGCGAAGTAGTCTGGGTCGTCGAGCGGCGCGACCATCGAGCCGCTCTCCTGGCCGGGGCGGTAGCTGAGGTCACGAACCACCCCGTCGTCGAAGAGCAGGCGCAGCAGGTGGGGGCCGAGAACGGCCACCCCCACCACTACCGGGACTCGATCAGATGTGCTCATGGCAGTGGGTCGATGGTACCCGGTGGCTCGCCGGCGCTCGCCCGCTCCCACGCCTCGGTCAGCTCCTCACCGTGGGCTCTCACCCAGGTGGCGACCAGGGCGGCCTGACGTCGCCGCAGGTGTCCGGCGGTCACCGTGCCCTGCTCGATCTCCACCACGGCCCAGTCGTCGCCGTAGCGGGCATGGACATGGGCTGGGCCGTGGTCTCGGGCGTAGAGGTAGACCACGATCCCGTAGAAGGCGCTGATCCTGGGCACTACGAGCGCCGGGCAGCCTTGTCGATGACCTGGGCGATCTCTCCGGGGTGGGCGACGTAACAGTTGTGACCCCCCGGGACCACCACAGGCTCGACGCCCAGGCGTTCTCGGGCCATGTGCCCCATGGCCGCCCTGGTGAGCGCTCGGTCGTCAGCGGGAAGCAGGTAGGTGGAAGGCAGCCGGGCGGGGTCCTGCGTCGGGGTTTCCCCGTAGAGGGCGGTCAGGTCGCACGAGGCCACAGTCGGGAGGGCGGCTCGCAGCGCGGCCAGGTCGGCGTCGTGGAACAAGAAGTAGGTGGCGAGCACCGGGTCGGTGGTCGGGTCAATCCCCAGCCACTCGGCTTGGAAGACAGCGCTCGGATCGTGGCGGAGCTCTTCGAGGAGACTCCGCTGACCGCGGTAGTCGGCGACCGTGGCGGCGAGCCACACCTGGTGGCGGGCGTTGAGGCGGCGGGCCAGGGCGGGCAGGATTAGCCCGGCCGCCGAGTGAGCCACCACGATCGGGCAGTCAAGGTCGGCGGGGACCTGCGACGCCAGCAGGTCCGCGTAGCGCGCGGCGGTGGTGGCCGCCGCGCTGGGCACGTCAAGACAGATGCTGCGGTGCCCGGCTCGCTCCAGGGCGGTGACCAGCCAGGCGAAGCCGGCAGCGGACTGGGTGGTGCCGTGCACCAGCACGATGTCGGACATCTCCCCGACGGTAGGGCTCCCGTCGACGCCACGCAGCGCGTTGCGGACCGGTGGTCCCAACGATGACCGGTCAGCCATCCCTGACTGGGAGCGCTGGGGGTCGTCGGTGCTTGAGGTCTGGCGCTTGCTAGCTTGGTGAGCAGGCCAGTCGTATGCTCGCCTCGTGCGTGCCGGCCGCCCTGGCGAAAGCCAGGAGTCCGCATCCGTGACACCCGACGAGCGCGACCGTCGGTTCGCGGGGAGCGCGGTGGCGCGCTGGTCGGAGTTCCCGGTCCACGCCGATCCACGTCCGATCGTGCTGCTCGAGGACGCCGCGAGGGCCGAGGACGGCTTCGCGACCGCGGAGGCCAAGCTCGCGTTCCTCACCGGCGCCATCGACGCCAGCAAAGGCGTCCCCGAGGAGGTCATCCGCCTCATGGGGCGCGCCGAGGTCCGGGCGCGCCCCGCACGGGCGGCGCTGCGGATCGACAGCGCAGCGGCCGCCGAAGCCGCCTTCGCCACCGATCGCGGACGTAAGACACTCCCAGCGTGGCGGGTGGTGGCCGCCGACGCACGTGGGCCGATCTGGCTGCTGACCGAGGAAGCGCTCACCCGTTGCTGGTCACCTCCGGAGCGCTCCGAGGACGACAACCCCGGCGGGGCCGGCCCGCACGTCTTGAGCAGCGCGGCCCTCGGCCCGGGAGGGAGGGACCTCACGGTCGACATCGTGGGCGGGAGCGAGGCCTTGTTCGACTACGACGCTGAAGTCGTAGAAGAGACGGCCGCCGTTGCCGTCATCCCTCGAGCACGGCTCAAGAAGGTCCTGGTGGGGCCGACAGCGATCAGTGCAGAGGGCCATCCTCGCGGAATCCGGGCCCACCTGAGCGAGCCGCTGGGGAGTCGGGTGTTGGTCAATCTCGACGCGACTCCCGTCGAGGTCCAGGACTCCAGCACCGTAGGCGAAACCGCGTCCCGCGAGCGAAAGGATCCCTGGCTGGGACAGCTTCCGATCGCTGATGTCCGAAACGTTCAAGCCATACCCGAGCGGTGCTGGTTACGGTCGCTGCCATGAAGCTCCGCCCTGCCCTGATCGAGTTGGTCGTCGTCGACATGGCGGCCACCTTGGCGTTCTACCGCCGGTTGGGCCTTGACATCCCGCAGACGGCCGACGGCGAGCCCCACGTGGACATCGAGCTCCCCGGCGGCATGCGCTTGGCGTGGGATACCGAGGAGACCATCCGTTCCTTCGATCCTGGCTGGTCGCCCCCAGCCGGGGGCGGACACCGGGCCGCCCTCGCGTTTGCCTGCGAGAGCCCGGCCGAGGTCGACGAGGCCTGGCAAGACCTGACCGCTGCTGGATACCAGGGCCACCTGGAGCCGTGGGACGCCTTTTGGGGTATGCGCTACGCGGTCGTCTTGGATCCCGACGGTCGCCCGGTCGATCTGTTCGCGGTGCTGCCCTCCGCGTAGGGCTCGCGCAGCAGTGCCGTGGGGGTCGTTCCGGCCAGGGCACGCACTTCCCGCGTGAGGTGTGCCTGGTCGGCGTAACGACACTCTGCCGCCACCTGAGCCAAGGGCGTCCCAGCGCGGATCGCCTCCAGTGCTCGTCCGAAACGCATCACCCGGCCCAGATGCCTCGGCCCGTAGCCGAAGGTCGGCAGGCACCGTAGGTGAATCAGCAACTGAGCACCACGCTCACCTTTACCAGCGCCGCAATCGACGTCGTTCTCGATGCATTCAGGGCTGATCCCTACCCCGGTAGGCCACTCAGTTCGGCACAGGCTGTGAGCTTGGCGTCCGAGCCACGCCCCCGGCCCGTTGGTCCACTCTCGGAACTCGGAACGGTCCATCGTACTGCTGAAGCAACAGGGCGTGACGGCTGAGCAGATCGCCACTTTGATCGAGCGGGGATACGAAGCGGCGCCTCAGCTGTTGCGAGTCGGCCGCCGCGACGGATGGACGGTGGGCATTGAACAGTTCACCAGCCGAGAAATAGTCAAGAGTTGTGGATCAGATTTTTGGGGCGGCGTCCCTTCCGGGCATCAGCTTCGGCTGGTCACCTCCTCCGCTTCGTCGTGGCGGGCATGGTCGGGGCGAGTTGGTCGGCGCTCAG
>JAJZWW010000316.1 GCA_021846485.1 Actinomycetes bacterium | reverse complement strand
TCCGGGACGATCCCCGGAGAGCGACACTAATAGTGTTTGTGCAAACGCGTGTTGTAGTCAAGGGGAGATCAACGGAAATTCCGCGCCCGGGGCGCTGGTCCGAGGTCGAGCGGCTCGAAGCGCTCGGCGACGAGGGTGACCGCCCCCTCCGCCCGCTCGACCCGACCCCGGGCCACCAGGGCGGCCGAGGACCCAGCCACCGACCGCCACCGGACCCAGGCGCCCCGTGAGCACACCACGTTGACCATGCCCGTCTCGTCCTCGAGGTTGAGGAAGACGGCGCCGCCCGCGCTCTCGGGGCGCTGGCGGTGGGTCACCACCCCGGCCACCGACACCCGTTCTCCCGGGGCGGCGCCGGCCAGCACCGCCGCCGGGCGGACCCCCCGGGCGGCGAGCCGGGGGCGCGCGAGGTCCATGGCGGTGGTGTCCGGAGCGAGGCCCAGCGACCACAGGTCGTCGGCGACGAGGTCCCACGGCCCCGCAGGGGGCAGGGCCGGTGGCCGGGCCCCGGTCACCACCCCGGGCAGCCGGTCGGGCAGCGACTGGGCGGCGGCGCCGGCTGCCCACACCGACGCCCGGCGGTCGTGCCCCCTGCCGTCGCCCCGTCCGCCGTCGCCCCGTCCGCCGTCGCCCCGTCCGCCGTCGCCCCGTCCGCCGTCGCCCCGTCCGCCGTCGACCAGGTGGTCGAGCGCCCCGGCGGTGGCGAGGGCTTCGAGCTGGGCTCGGCTCACCCGTCCCCGCCGCACCAGGTCCTCCATGCCTGCCCACGGCTGCCCGGTCTCGATCCGCTCGGCCACCTCTTCTCCTATGCCCCGGACCGACGCGAGGCCGAGGCGGACGGCCGGGTCGCCGGGCTCGGGTGCCCCGCTCCGCGGCGACCCTCCCCCCACCGGCTCGAGCGAGGCTGCGGCGCCCCCGACGTTGACGTCGGGACGGCGCACCACCACTCCGTGCCGCCTGGCGTCGGCCACCAGGCTCTGCGGGGACCAGAACCCCATCGGCTGGGCGTTCAGCAGGCCGGCGGTGAACGCGGCGGGGTAGTGCACCTTGCACCACGCGCTGGCGTAGACGAGGTGGGCGAAGGCCACCGAGTGGCTCTCGGGGAAGCCGAAGTTGGCGAAGGCGGCCAGTGCCTCGTAGACCTGCTCGGCCACGTCCTCGGGGACCCCGCGGTCCCGCATGCCGGCGAAGAGCCGGTCGCGCAGCCGGGCCATGCGGGCACCCGAGCGCTTCGCCCCCATGGCCTGACGGAGGGCGTCGGCCTCGGTCGGGGTGAAGCCGGCTACGTCGATGGCGATCTGCATGAGCTGCTCCTGGAAGAGCGGCACCCCGAGGGTCCGCTCGAGCGCCGGCTGCAGGAGGGGGTGCAGGTAGGTGACCGGCTCGCTGCCGTTGCGCCGGCGGATGTAGGGGTGCACGGCGTTCCCCTGGATAGGCCCGGGACGGATCAGCGCCACCTCGATGGCCAGGTCGTAGAAGCACCGAGGCCGGACCCGGGGGAGGGTCGCCATCTGGGCCCGCGACTCCACCTGGAACACCCCGACGGTGTCGGCCCGGCACAGGAGGTCGTAGACGGCGTCCTCCTGCTCGAGCCGGGCGAGGTCGACCGTCACCCCGTGGTAGGCGCGCACCAGGTCCACCATGTGGTGGAGGGCGGTCAGCATGCCCAAGCCCAGCAGGTCGAACTTGACCAGGCCGGCCGCCGCACAGTCGTCCTTGTCCCACTGGAGCACGGTGCGTCCCGGCATCCGCCCCCACTCCACCGGGCAGACCTCGACCACGGGTCGGTCGCAGAGCACCATCCCCCCCGAGTGGATCCCGAGGTGCCGGGGGGCGTCGACGACCGCCCCGGCCAGCTCGGCCACCAGCGGAGGGATGCCCTCCTGCTCGTCGAGGGCATCGCCCCGCTCGAGAGAGGCGACCCATCCCTCCACCGCGTCGGCCGGGTGGCCGAGGGCCTTGCCCACGTCGCGCACGGCCGAGCGCGTGCGGTAGGTGATGACGTTGGCCACCTGGGCGGCGTGGAGCCGCCCGTAGCGGCGGTAGACGTACTGGACGACCTCCTCGCGCCGTCCCGACTCGATGTCGACGTCGATGTCGGGCGGGCCGTCCCGGGCCGGTGACAGGAAGCGCTCGAAGAGCAGGCCGAGCGAGACGGCGTCGACGTTGGTGATCCCGAGGGCGTAGCAGACGGCCGAGGTGGCGGCCGACCCCCGTCCTTGGCAGAAGATGTCGTTGCGGCGGCAGAAGGCCACGATGTCCTCCACGGCGAGGAAGTACCCGGCGAAGCCGAGGGCCTCGATCACCCCGAGCTCGTGGTCGAGCCGGACCCACGCTCCCCGGACCCGCTCGTCCCCCCGGGCCCCGTAGCGCTCGGTGGCTCCCCGACGCACCAGCTCGACCAGCCAGCTCTGCTCGGTGTGGCCCGCCGGCACCGGGAAGTCGGGCAGGCGGGGCGCCACCAGCCGGAGGTCGAAGGCGCACTCGGCGGCGAGCAGGGCCGCGTGCTCGACGGCACCGGGCCAGCGGGCGAACCGCCGGCGCTGCTCGGCCTCGCCGCGCAGGCAGGCCGTCCCCGCCGCCGGCAACCAGCCCTCGAGCTCCTCGACCGACCGCCGGGCCCGGACGGCGGCCACCATGGTGGCCAGCCGGAAGCGGTCGGGGGTGGCGTAGTGGACGTTGTTCGTCGCCACCGGCGCCACCCCCTGCTCGACGGCCACCCGGGCCAGGGCGTCGTTGCGAGCCGTGTCGAGCGGCCCGGCGTGGTCCCACAGCTCGACGGCGACCCGGTCGCGGCCGAACCGGTCCACCAGCTCGCCGAGGGCCCGGCCCGCCGCCGCCGGGCCGCCTTCCTCGAGGGCTCGGGCGACTGCCCCCTTGCGGCACCCGGTGAGCACCTGCCAGTGCCCGCCGTGGCGCTCGGCCAACAGGTCGAGGGTGACCGCCGGCCGCCCCTTCTCGCCGCCTCGTAGGTGGGCCTCGGCGACGGCCCGGCTGAGGCGGGCGTAGCCGCCGGGGTCGCGGGCCAGCACCACCAGGTGGGTCCCCCCGGGGTCGGGGACGCCGGTGCGCGGCGTCGACGGGCCTCCTGTCGCGTCGAGGGTCACCTCGGCGCCGAACACGGTGGGCAGGCCGAGGGCCCGGGCGGCCTCGGCGAAGCGGACCGCGCCGTAGAGCCCGTGGTGGTCGGTCAGGGCCAGGGCGGCGAGGCCGAGACGGGCGGCCTCGCCTGCCAGCTCCTCGGGGTGGCTCGCACCGTCGAGAAAGGAGAAGTTCGAGTGGGCGTGGAGCTCGGCGTAGGGCATCGGTCCTCGGTCCGGTCGGTGCGGGTGCGGTCGGTGCCCGGTCAGCCGTAGGTCGCCTCGACCCACCACCGGCCCTGCATCTCGAGGAGGAGGCGGGCCTCCTCGCCGGTGACCGCCTGCAGGCGCGCCCCCCGCCGCCGTGACGACGACCACCACCGCTCGTCGGACGGCCACGGGCCCGCCCACGCCGTCACCGCCGCCCACGGGCCGCCCTCGACCGACAGCCGGGCGGGTGGAGACGACACGAGGGCGCGTCCCGACACGGTGACCGGCAGCCCGTCCTCCCCGACCAGCTCGGCCCGGCGAGGCGACAGGTGGACCAGCGCCGGGGCGGGGGTGGGGATCCGCCCGGGCCAGGGCGCGACCGCCTGGTCCCGCTCCCGCCGACGGGGCGGGCGAGTGTCCCCCCGGCCCGCCGACGCCCCGCCGCGGGTGCCGGGCGGCGCCAGGGCAGGGGGGGCGCTCGACAGGTCGGGAGGGGCCCACGGCACGAGCCGGGCCCGGGCGGCCGGGCTCCTGCCGGCCTGCAGCCGGGCCACAACCACCCCGTCGGCCCCGACGATCCCCTGGGCGGCGGCGAGGGCCTGCCAGGCGCGGCGCTCCGCGTCCCCGACCTCCCCCCAGAACCCCGCCTGCCGTCCGGCGGGAGGACGGTCCTCCCACCTGCGCCCGTCGCCTCTCCTGTGGCGCTCTCTGCGGGCGTCGATGCGCCGTCCCGTCGCCACCAGGTGCCGGTCGGCCCCGACGAGCGTCCCCTGGCGGCCGCCGGCCACCCGGTGGGCCTCGGCCGCCGAGGCGCCGAACCGGCCGAGGACGTCCCCCTCGGGCAGGGCGGCGAGCTCCCCGAGGGTACGGATGCCCAGGCGGGGGAGGACGGCGGACAGCTCGGGATCGCCGAGCACGTCCACCGGCCACGGGGCGAGGAAGGCGGCGGTCCCTCCGGGTGGGACCACCCGGCCTGTCCGGGCGGCGAGCACGGCGGCGAAGAGCCCGTCGGCGATCCCCACCCCCCGCACCACCCGGGCGAGCGGGTCGCCCTGCCCGCCGCCCTGCCCGCCGCCCGGCCCGCCGCCTCCGT
>JAJZWW010000315.1 GCA_021846485.1 Actinomycetes bacterium | reverse complement strand
GTTCGCGCCCGGCGGCGCTCGCCCGGTCCCCGGCCCCCCGAGCCCTGCCGCGGCGACGCCCGATCTCGCCGAGCCGTGGTCGCCCGGGTGAGCGCCGCCGGCGTGACGGGCGCCGCCCCGGAGCGCGCGGTGCCCCCTCTCGGGGGCTTCCGCCCGGGCCTGGTCCGCCTCGAGGCCCGCCGGCTGCTGCGCAACCGCCGGACGGTGATCTTCACGATGGCCTTCCCGGTGGTGTTCTACCTGGTATTCGGGCTCGGCAGCGCCTACCGCCCCTCGACGCGCTACGGGGTGGGCAACCTGTCGGCCTCCACCCTCGTCTCGATGGCCCTCTACGGGGCGGTGCTCGCGACCACGAGCGACGGGGCGGCGGTGTCGATCGAGCGGGCCAGGGGTTGGACCCGCACGCTGCGGGTCACCCCGCTCACCTCTGCGGCGTACGTCGCGGTCAAGATGGCCACCTCGCTGGTGCTCGCCGCCGCCTCGGTGGGAGCGGTGTACCTGGTCGGCGCGGCCATCGGGAAGGCGTCGATGCCCGCCTGGGTCTCGCTGGTCACCGGCCTGGCGGTCTGGGTCGGGTCGCTGCTGTTCGGCGCGCTCGGGCTGTTCATCCCGCTGTCTCTGTACTCCGCCCCGCTGCGCACCCTGGCGGGCTTCACCCCGCCGTGGGGGCTAGACCAGCTGGTGCACTACCCCCTCGCCGGCGGGTCCTTCGACGGCTGGTGGCTGCTCAGCGTGGCGGTGTGGCTGGCGATCTTCAGCGGCGGCGCCGCCTGGCGATTCGCCCGGGCCACCAACCGGGTCTGAGCCGGTCGCCCCGTGGGCGTTCCGACGGCCGGGGCACGCAGTAGGGTGGGGGCGCACGAAACCTCGGGAGCTCGGGCAAGGCCGGGCTGAGAGGGCGCCGACAGCGGCGTCGACCGACCGAACCTGACCGGGTAATGCCGGCGAAGGGAGCCCCCAATGCCCCGACCCTCGTTCGCCAAGCGCAGCGTCGCTCTCCTCGCTGCCGGCGCCCTCTCCCTCGGTGTCGCCGCCTGCGGCAGCACCCCCGCAGCAGCCCCCAGCGGGCGGGGCCGGCTGCAGACCTTCCGCATCGTCCTGGACTACACCGAGAACGTCGACTACCTCGGTATCTACGTCGCCGAGTCGAAGGGGTGGTTCCGCGACGAGGGCATCAGGCTGCGGATCCTCCCGTACTCCGGCGCCCCGGCCGAGACCCTCCTCGCCAGCCACCGCGCCGACCTCGGGCTCACCTACCCGCCCAACATCCCCGCCTACCGGGCGAGCGGGCTCGACTACGAGGCCGTCGCCGGCCTGTCGCAGGTCAACACCATCAACATCGCGGTGCTCGCGTCGTCGCCGTACCACTCCGTCGCGCAGCTGTCGGGGAAGCTCTACGGGGGCTTCGGGGTCAGCTCGGACAAGCCGATCCTGCTCGACGTGTTCCGCAAGGCGGGAGTCGCCCACCCCGTGTACCGGGAGGTCAACCTCGGGGTCAACGCCTACCAGGCGCTCGCCGCCCACCGGGTGGCCTACAGCATCACCTTCGGGGGCATCGACGACATCACCGCCGAGCTCAACGGGGTCAAGCTCCGCCAGTGGCCGATCAAGCGCTACCTCGGGTCGGCGTTCAGCTTCCCCGACGACGCGTTCGTGGCCCTCGACCACGAGGTCGCCGCCCACCGGAGCCTGTTCACCCGGGCCCTGCGGGCGCTCGCCCGGGGCTACGAGTACGCCGCCCACCACCCGGCGGCCGCCGAGGCCATCTTGTTGAAGGACAACCCGACCGCCCTCTCCGGGGCCCGAGCGGTGATCGACGCCACCGGCAACGCCACGGCCCCGACGTTGCTCACCCCGCAGGGCACCTGGGGCCACCTGGCCGACGCCCAGTTCGCCGGCCTGACCCGGATCCTCGTCAAGGGCGGGCTGATCCCCCCGGGCAAGGCCCCCGCACCCGGCCAGGACTTCACCGACAGCCTGCTGCCGCGCTCGCCGGTGCACCCGTGAGGACCGTGGCCGCCCTACCGGGGGTGGCCGCCGGCTCCACGCCGCAGCGGCGCCGCAGCCTCCTCCGGCTCGGCCGCCTCGGGCCGCCGGTGGTGCTGCTCGCCGCGGCGGCCGGGGCCTGGCAGGCGATCACCTCCGCCCTCCACGTCGACCCCACGGTCCTCCCCGGCCCGGTCCTGGTGGTGACCGCCACCTGGGCGGAGCGGGCCCAGCTGTGGCCGGCGATGGTCACCACCACCTTGGAGGCCCTCCTCGGCCTGGCGCTGTCGGTCGCGGTCGCCCTGCCCCTCGCCGTGTCGATCGACTGGTGGCGCCCGGTGCGCTCCGGCGTCTACCCGCTGATCGTCGCCTCCCAGACCCTCCCGGTGATCGTGCTCGCCCCCCTGGTGGTGATCTGGTTCGGGTTCGGCCTGGGCCCGAAGATCGCGCTCGTGGCGCTGTTCAGCTTCTTCCCGATAGCCGTCGGCGCGGTGCAGGGGCTCGGCTCGGCCGACCCCGAGGTGCTCGATCTCTTGCGGACGATGCGGGCGACCCGGCGCCAGCTGCTCACCAAGGTGAAGCTGCCCTGCGCCCTGCCCCAGGTGTTCACCGGCCTCGAGATCTCGGTCACCTACGCCTTCACCTCGGCGATTGTCGCCGAATGGGTGGGGGCCACCCAGGGCCTCGGGGTGTTCATGACCGCTGCGGCAAACGACGCCCCCCGCCAGACCGACGTCGTGCTCGGCGCCACGGTCGTCACCGCCCTTCTGACCGTCGCCCTCTTCGGAGTGGTCGCGGCCCTCCAGCGAGCGGCCATGCCCTGGCGGTCGCGGGGCCCGGCGTGACCGGCAGCCCCGTCGCCCTGGAGTTGCGAGGAATTTCCCATCGCTTCGGTGATCTCCTCGCTGTCGAGCGGGTCGACCTCTGCGTCGCCCCCGGTGAGCTGGTCGCCCTCATCGGCCCTTCGGGGTGCGGCAAGTCCACCCTGTTCGACATCGTCGCCGGGCTCGCCCAGCCCGACGCCGGGGAGGTCCGCTTCGACGGCCGGCCGGTCGCCGACCGCCTCGGCGCCAGCGCGTACATGCCCCAGCGCGACGCCCTCCTGCCGTGGCGCAGGGTCGACGCCAACGTCGGGCTCCCCCTCGAGCTGCAGGGGCGGCGCCGGGCTGAGGCCCGCCGGGTGGCCCGCCCGCTGCTGGAGCGCTTCGGGCTGGCGGACTTCGCAGGGTACTGGCCGTGGCAGCTGTCGGGGGGGATGCGCCACCGGGTCGCCTTCTTGCGCACGGTGATCTCCCGGCCGGGCCTGGTGCTGCTCGACGAGCCCTTCGGCGACCTCGACGGGTTGACCCGAGCCGACCTGCAGGAGTGGCTCGGTGACCTCCTCGTCGAGCTCGGACCGACCGTGGCGCTGGTCACCCACGACGTGGCCGAGGCGGTGTTCCTTGCCGACCGGGTGGTCGTGCTCACCCCGCGGCCGGCCCGCGTCGCCGCGGAGATCCCCGTCGGCCTCCCTCGTCCCCGCCCCGCCGCCAGCAGGGAGGCGCCCGAGGTCGTCGCCCTCGAGCGGCAGGTGCGCGAGGCGCTGCACGAGGCGGCCTGGGTGCCGTAGGGCTCGCATGCCGGGATCGTCACCGCGCGTGGCATGGGATCCGCGCGGCCGGGTAGGAAAGTCGTGCCGGTTCGCCTCCGGCGGGAGGTGCACGCGTGTCGAGCCGGGTGGAGCAGGAGTTCGAGGGGACGCCGGCGGCAGTGAGCGCGGCGCGCGCCTTCGTCTCCGCCACCCTCCTCGCCTGGGATCTCGACGAGGTCGCCGAGGTCGCCGTGCTGCTCACCAGCGAGCTCACCACCAACGCCGTCCGCCACGCCCGTACCGCCTTCCGGGTGGTGGTGTCGTGCCGGCCCCCCGACCTGGTCGTCGAGGTGGCTGACGGCTCGCCCGATCACCCCGCGCCGCGCCTGGCCCCGCCGAGCGCGGAGGGTGGTCGGGGTCTGCAGCTCGTGCAGGCGCTCGCCCGGTCGTGGGGGACCCGCCCTGCCGATCAGGGCAAGGTCGTCTGGTTCGCCATCGGCCAGGTGGACTGACCCGCCGGCGCGGGCGCCGAGGCCCGCCGGCGAGGTTCCTCGGCTCAGGAGCCGCCCGGCAGCTCGGGCTCCCCGGAACGCTGGCGGCGCAGCCAGCCGATCAGCGCCTCGATCCCCTGGTCGGTGCGCAGGTCGTGGGCGTCGAACCAGGAGCGCACGTCGGCCGGGAGGACGGATCCTTCCACCAGCCCGAACAGCAACATCACCAGCGCCTGGCGCCGCCGCACCGGGAGGCTGCCGAGCGTCTCGGCCAGGCGCTGCTCGAAGTCCTCCCAGCCGTGCGCGCGCAGCAGGCGCCAGCGCTCGCCGTCAGCGAGCTAGATCGGAA
>JAJZWW010000314.1 GCA_021846485.1 Actinomycetes bacterium | reverse complement strand
CCGATCTGCGGGACACGGCGAGGTTCTTCGAGCGGCACCCGGCGGCCGGGGTGACCCCCAGGGTCGACAGCGGGGTCGCCGGCGGCCCAGGTGGCGTCACCGAGCGGTGGGTCGACGAGCCATTGGGGAACCTGCCGGCGGGCGTCGAGAGCGCCCAGCTGCTGGTCTCGGTCGCTCCCCTACCCGCAGGCGGGTCCGGGATCCGGGTGGACGCCCAGGTGACCTGGGTCGCCCGGCGCCCCTCCTCGAGCCGCGTGCCGGCACGCGATCGGTTCGCGGTCGTGTCGGTGCTCGAGCGCTTCGTCCACACCGAGCCGGTCGGACAGCAACTTCCTCCGCCCCGGCAGGTGGTGGTGACCGACCCGACCGAGGTCCAGGCCCTGCGCGATGCGGCCAACGGGCTGCAGACCGCCCCCCGGGGGGTGACCAGCTGCCCGGCGGACACCGGGACCCGCTTCGTGGTCGCCTTCGCCACCTCGGTCGGCTCTCCCCCCGACGTGTCGTTCCGCGCCGGGGGCTGCGACCAGGTCTTCGTCACCTCCGCCGACGGCCGACCGATAGCCGTGCTGGCATCGGACCAGGCGTTCGTCTCGGCCTACCAGTCGGTCCTGGACCGCTCGACCCGGTAGCGGATCTCCGCCGCCGACAGGGCTGCGCCTCGCACCCACCCGGCGGCCGGCGCCCGGGCCCCGGCGGCGGCAGGCGCGGCCGGGCTGCACGTCAGCCGACGACGGTCAGCTCGTGGGATGCGGTGTTGAGCGGGCGGGGGCCTTCTCCGGTGGCGACGACGATGTCTTCGATCCGGGCCCCGAAGCGCCCGGGCAGGTAGATTCCCGGCTCGACGGAGAAAGCGTGCCCGGCGACCAGCGGGGTTCGGTTGCCGGCGACGATGTAGGGGTCCTCGTGCTCCTCGAGGCCGATCCCGTGACCCGTGCGATGGATGAACGCCGCCCCGTAGCCGGCGGCCGCGATCCGCTCCCGGGCCGCCCGGTCGACGTCCTCGCAGGGGGCACCGACGCGCGCCGCGTCGACCGCCGCCGCCTGCGCGTCGTGGAGGATGGAGTAGATCCCCGCCAGCTCCGCCGGCGGGGCGGCGGTGAAGACCGTCCGGGTGATGTCGGAGCAGTACCCGGCCATCGTCCCACCGAAGTCGCAGACCACCGCCTCGCCCGGTCCGATGCGGCGGGGACCCGCCTGGTGGTGGGGGCTTGCCGAGTTGGGCCCGCTGCCGACGATCGCGAAGTTGACCCGGTCGTGGCCCTCGGCGAGCAGGCGCCGGCCGAGCTCGTCGGAGACCTCCCGCTCGGAGCGGCCGACCAGGGGGATCTCCCCGCCGAGGAGGGCTGCGGCGACCCGGTCGGCGGCGGCGGACACCGCTGCGAGGGCGTCGACCTCGGCGGCGTCCTTGACTGCCCGCAGCGGCCCGGTCATCCGGGACGAGACCGTCCACTGCCGGCCCGGCAGAGCCTCCTGGAGGCCCAGCAGGAACGTCGACCACGTGCGGTCCGACACCGCCAGGCGCCGGCGGCCGCCGACCAGCCCGGCGACCAGGGCCACCGGGTCGTCGCCCTCAGCCCACGGCCGTAGCTCGAAGACCTCCGGAGCCGGCTCCACCCGGGCCGCCTCCAGCTCGGGCACGACGAGCACCCCGTCGCCGTCGGCGGGCAGCACCAGCATGGTCAGCCGCTCGAGGGGCATCGCCTCGTAGCCGCTGAGCCACGGCAGGTCGGCGCCGAGCGACAAGAGGAGCGCCTCGACCCCGGAGGCGGCCATCGCCGCCCGGACCCGCTCGACCCGCTGCGCCCGGGGGGACGGGCCGCTCACCGTCCGGCCCCGCCGGAAGAGCCTGCCGACGCGGCTCCCGACGCCGGCGCCAGGACCGCGTCGGCCGCCGAGCGGGCGTGGTAGCTGGAGCGGGTGAGGGGCGACGCCTCCACGTGGGGGATGCCCATGGCCTCCCCGGCAGCCGCCAGCTCGGCGAGCTCGGCGGGGGTCCACCATCGGGCGACCGGTAGGTGGTGCGAGGTGGGCCGCAGGTACTGGCCGATCGTAACGATGCCCACCCCGATCCCGTGGAGGTCTGCGAGGGTCGAGAGGACCTCGTCGGGCTCCTCCCCCATCCCGACGATCAGCCCCGACTTGGTGACCAGGCCGGCGGCGCGGGCGCGAGCGAGCACCGCCAGGCTCCGGACGTACGATGCCGACGGCCGGACCGCCCGCTGGAGGCGGGGGACGGTCTCGACGTTGTGGTTGAGCACGTCGGGGCGGGCGTCGAAGATCCGCTCGAGCGATGCCCGATGGCCGCGACAGTCGGAGATCAGCAGCTCCACCCGGGTGGCCGGGGTTCGCCGGCGGACCGCCCGCACCACCTCCGCCAGGGTCCCGGCCCCGTCGTCGGCCAGGTCGTCGCGGGCGACTGTGGTGACCACCGCGTGAGCCAGCCCGAGGCGCTCGACGGCCTCGGCGACCCGCTCCGGCTCGCCGGGGTCCGGCGGGAGCGGTTTTCGAGTGTCGACCAGGCAGAAGCCGCAGGCCCGGGTGCAGCGCTCACCGTTGACCATGAACGTCGCAGTCCCATCGGCCCAGCACTCGTAGATGTTGGGGCAGCCGGCCTCCTCGCAGACGGTGACCAACGACAGCGACCGCATCGTCTTGCGCAGCGCTCGGTACTCCTCCCCCATGCGCGCCGGCACCCGGAGCCAGTCCGGCTTCCGGGCGGTCAGCTCCACGCCGGCGGAGGGGTCGACCCCCGCCTCGGCCAGCCTGCCGAGGAGCCTCACCGGCGGGGCCCCGCCCGCCGCCACGGGCACGCCTGGGCCCTCCCCCCGGGTGAAGGCCGCCAGGTCGGAGACCGGCACCCGGCTGGTCACGTCCCGACGGTCGACCCGCTCGTAGCCGAAGCGGCCGGCGGCCGCAGCGACCACCGCGTCGAGCACCGAGCGCATCGGCACCTCGACCCCCTCGGCAGCGAGCGAGGTGACCGGCTTGTCGGGGATCCCGCACGGCACGATGTGGCCGAAGTAGCTCATGTCGGGTCGCACGTTGAGGGCGAAGCCGTGCATGCTCCTGCCCCGGGAGAGGCGCACGCCGATCGCGCAGATCTTGCGGGGCGCTCCCTCGCCGACCCCAACCCAGACCCCAGGGTAGCCCTCCAGGCGGGAGGCTCCCGGGAGGCCGACCGCCTCCAGGGCGTCGATCACCACCTGCTCGACCGCGTGCACGTAGCGGGGGACCGCCCCCGGACCGCTCGCCACCGAGCGGATCAGGTAGCCGACCAGCTGGCCAGGCCCGTGGTAGGTGACGTCACCCCCGCGGTCGGTGGAGACCACCTCGGCGCCGACCGTCGCCGGATCGACGAGCACGTGGGCCGGGTCGGCCCGCACCCCGAGGGTGTAGACGTGGGGGTGCTCGAGCAGTAGCAACCAGTCGTCGGTGCCGTCGGCCCACAAGCCGTGCTGCAGGGCGAGGGCGTCGTCGTAGGGGACCCGACCGAGCCAGCGGGCCCGCAGCAGGCCGGCGCTCACCGTGGAGGCTGGCTAGAGTGCCGAGTGGAGCCAGTCACAGCTCGCCGGACCAGTCCCGGGTCTCGATGATCTCCTTCACCCGGGCGACGAAGGCGGCGGCGTAGGCCCCGTCGAAAGCCCGGTGGTCGAAGGAGAGCACGAGGTTGCCGACCGGGTGCACCGCGATGCCGTCGGAGCCGTCGGGGAGCTCCACCGCCACCGGGCGCTTCTTGACCCCGTCGGTGGAGAGGATCGCGGTCTGCGGCTGATTGATCACCGGGACGGTGATCAACGTCCCGAAGGGACCGGCGTTGGTGATGGTGAAGGTCCCCCCGGCGATGTCGTCCATGGTCAGCCTGCGGCTCCGGGCCTTGGCCGCCAGGGCCGAGATCTCTCGCGCCAACTGGCGCAGCCGCTTGCCGTCGGCCTGGTGGATGACCGGCACCAAGAGGCCCTCGAAATCGAGGTCCACGGCGATGCCGAGGTGGACGTCGCGGTGGACGATCAGGGCGTCCTCGCCGACCGAGCTGTTGACGTTGGGGAAGTCAGCCATCGCGTCCACGGTCGCCCGGGCCACGAAGGGCAGGTAGGTGAGGCCGAAGCCCTCCGCCTCCCGGAACGCCGTCTTCTGCGCGGCCCGGACTTTCTCCACCCCGACGTAGTCCACCTCGACCGCGACCATGGTGTGAGCCGAGGTGTGCTTGGAGCGGACCATGTGCTCGGCGGTGCGCCGACGGATGTTGGTGAACGGCACAACGACGTCGCGCTCGCCGGCGCTGGCGGGACCGAACGGCTCGACGGCTACGGCCGGCTGCGCCGCGGCTCCCTGGCCCGCTGCGGCGGGCTGGGCCGGGGCGGGGGGCGCCGGAGTGGCGCCGGGGGCGGGGGGCGCCGAGCT
>JAJZWW010000313.1 GCA_021846485.1 Actinomycetes bacterium | reverse complement strand
AGACGATCGAGGACCTGATCCGCGACGGCGCCCTCGGCCACATCACCCCCAGGCGGGCGGCACGCAACTACGTGAAGGCGTGCGGCAAGGGGGTGGTGAAGATCATGTCGAAGATGGGCATCTCGACCGTGGCGTCCTACACCGGGGCGCAGGTCTTCGAGGCCGTCGGGCTCTCCCACGCCCTCGTCGATCGCTACTTCACCGGCACCGCGAGCCGCATCGAGGGCGTCGACCTCGATGGCGTGGCCGCGGACGTCCTGGCCCGCCACGCCACCGCCTGGCCGGACCGGCCCGCCGAGCTCGCCCACCGGGACCTGCCCGTCGGGGGCACCTACCACTGGCGGCGTGAAGGCGAGCACCACCTGTTCAACCCGACGACCGTCCAGCGCCTCCAGCACGCCACCCGCACCGGCCGCTACGACATCTTCAAGTCCTACACCGCCGCGGTCGACGACCAGTCGGCCCGCCTGGCGACCCTGCGGGGGCTGTTCCGGCTGCGCAGCGCCGAGGAGATCGGCCGGGAGCCGGTGCCCCTCGAGCAGGTCGAGCCGGTGGCCGAGATCGTGAAGCGGTTCTCGACGGGGGCGATGTCCTACGGGTCGATATCCGCCGAGGCGCACGAGACCCTGGCGATCGCCATGAACCGTCTCGGGGCGCGCTCCAACACCGGCGAGGGGGGCGAGGACCCGTCCCGGTTCACCCCCGACCCCAACGGGGACCTGCGCCGCAGCGCGATCAAGCAGGTCGCCTCCGGTCGCTTCGGGGTGACCAGCGAGTACCTGGTCAACGCCGACGACCTGCAGATCAAGATGGCCCAGGGCGCCAAGCCCGGCGAGGGCGGCCAGCTGCCGGGCAACAAGGTGTACCCGTGGATCGCGCAGACCCGCCACTCCACGCCCGGCGTCGGGCTGATCTCACCGCCCCCGCACCACGACATCTACTCGATCGAGGACCTGGCCCAGTTGATCTTCGACCTGAGCAACGCCAACGACCGGGCCCGGATCCACGTCAAGCTGGTCTCCGAGCTCGGGGTGGGCACGGTCGCCGCCGGGGTCGCCAAGGCGCACGCCGACGTGGTGTTGATCTCCGGCCACGACGGCGGCACGGGGGCCTCCCCGCTCAACTCGCTGCAGCACGCCGGCGCCCCCTGGGAGCTCGGGCTCGCCGAGACCCAGCAGACCCTCGTCGCCAACGGCCTGCGCGACCGCATCGTGGTGCAGGTCGACGGTCAGCTGAAGACCGGGCGCGACGTGGTGGTGGCGGCCCTGCTCGGGGCCGAGGAGTACGGCTTCGCCACCGCTCCGCTGGTGGTGAGCGGGTGCGTGATGATGCGGGTCTGCCACCTCGACACCTGCCCGGTGGGCATCGCCACCCAGAACCCGGAGCTGCGCAAGCGCTTCGCCGGGCGGCCCGAGTTCGTCGTCAACTTCTTCGAGTTCGTCGCCGAGGAGGTGCGCGAGCTGCTCGCCTCGCTCGGCTACCGCAGCCTGGACGAGGTGATCGGCCACCCCGAGGCCCTCGACGTGACCCGGGCAGTCGAAGGGTGGAAAGCCTCCGGTCTCGACCTCACGCCGGTGCTGGTCGGACCGGCCCACGACGAGGACCGGCCCCGCCGGAAGCTGCGGGCCCAGGACCACGGCCTCGGGGAGGTCCTCGACCGCCGGCTCCTCGCCGACTGCCGTCCCGCACTGGAGGACGCCCGGGCGGTGCGCGCCGCCTACCCGATCCGCAACCGGGACCGCGCCACCGGCACGCTGCTCGGTTCCGAGGTGACCCGGCGCTACGGGGCGGCGGGCCTCCCCGCCGACACGATCGACCTGACCTTCACCGGGGCGGCCGGCCAGTCCTTCGGGGCCTTTCTCCCCCCTGGGATCACCCTCCGCCTCGTCGGGGACGCCAACGACTACGTCGCCAAGGGGCTCTCGGGGGGCCGGGTGGTGCTGCGCCCCGCCGAGGTCCCCGGCCTGGTCGCCGAGGAGCAGGTCATCGCCGGCAACGTGGTCCTCTACGGCGCGACCGGCGGTGACGCCTACCTCCGGGGACGGGCCGGCGAGCGCTTCGCGGTCCGCAACTCGGGTGCCACCTCGGTGGTCGAGGGCGTCGGCGACCACGCCTGCGAGTACATGACCGGCGGGAGGGTCGTGGTCCTCGGCCCGACCGGCCGCAACTTCGGCGCCGGCATGTCCGGCGGCATCGCCTACGTGTGGGACCCCGACGGGCGCCTCCCGCCCCGGCTCAACCCCGAGATGGTCGCCCTGGAGGACCTCGGCCCCGACGACGTCGACTGGCTGGAGGCGACGCTGCGCACCCACGCCGGGCTGACCGCCTCGGCGCTCGCCGCCCGCCTCCTCGGGACCTGGCCGGCGGCCTGCCGCTACTTCACCAAGGTGATGCCCACCGACTACCGGCGGGTGCTCGACGCCGCCCGCCGCGCCGAGGCCGAGGGCCGGCCGGTTGACGAGGCGATCATGGCGGCTGCCCATGGCTGACCCCCGCGGCTTCCTCACCCACCGCCGCCAGCTGCCTCCCCGCCGGCCGGTCCCGGTGCGCGTCCGGGACTGGAAGGAGGTCTACGAGCCGTTCCCGCCCGACCGGGTCGGGGTGCAGGCGTCGCGCTGCATGGGCTGCGGGGTGCCGTTCTGCAACGACGGCTGCCCGCTCGGCAACCTGATCCCCGACTGGAACGACCTGGTCCACCGCGGCCGGTGGCACGCGGCGGCGGAGCGGCTCCACGCCACCAACAACTTCCCCGACTTCACCGGCCGGATCTGCCCGGCGCCGTGCGAGGCGGCCTGCGTGCTCGGGATCAACGACGACCCGGTGACCATCGAGGCCGTGGAGCTGGCGATCGCCGAGCGGGCCTTCGCCGAGGGCTGGGTCACCCCGCTGCCCTCGGCGGCGCGCACCGGACGGCGGGTGGCGGTCGTCGGCTCGGGACCGGCCGGCCTGGCCGCCGCCCAGCAGCTCGCCCGGGCCGGCCACGACGTGGTCGTCTGGGAGCGGGCGGACCGTCCCGGGGGCCTGCTGCGCTACGGGATCCCCGAGTTCAAGCTGGAGAAGCGGGTCCTCGACCGCCGCCTCGAGCAGCTGCGCGCCGAGGGCGTCGAGCTGCGCTGCGGGGTGGAGGTCGGCCGGGACCTGAGCGCGGGGGCGCTGCGCGCCGCGCACGACGCCGTGGTGCTCGCCACCGGCTCCACCGTCGCTCGGGAGCTGCCGGTGCCCGGGCGGGACCTCGCCGGCGTCCACCAGGCGATGGAGTACCTCCCGCTCGCCAACCGGGTCTGCCAGGGGGACCTGGCGGACTCCCCGGTGAGCGCGGCAGGCAGGCGGGTGGTGATCATCGGCGGCGGCGACACCGGCGCCGACTGCCTCGGCACCGCCCACCGCCAGGGGGCGACCTCGGTGCACCAGCTCGAGATCCTCCCCCGCCCGCCCGACACCCGAGACCCTTCGACGCCCTGGCCGCAGTGGCCGCTCGTGCTGCGCAGCTCCTCGGCCCACGAGGAGGGCGGTGAGCGGCTCTTCGCCGTGGAGACCGCGGCCTTCGTCGACGACGGCGACGGAGCGGTCGCCGGCCTGCAGCTGCGCGACGTGCGCTGGGTGCCCGCCGGCGGCGGCGACCCCGCCCGCTACGAGCCGGTCCGGGGCAGCGAGCGGCTCCTGCCCGCCGAGCTGGTGCTGCTCGCCCTCGGCTTCCGCGGCCCCGAGCCGGGCCTGCCGGCGGCCCTCGGTGCCGGTATCGGCCCCCGGGGGACCGTCGCCCGCGGCCCGGGTTACGCCACCTCGGTGCCCGGGATCTGGGCGTGCGGGGACGCCGGGCGAGGCCAGAGCCTCGTGGTCTGGGCGATCGCCGAGGGCCGCTCCTGCGCTGCCGAGGTCGACCGGACCCTCGCCGGCCGCACCCTGCTCCCCGCTCCCCTGCCGGGCTGACCGGCGGGCTCCGCGGGCTGACCGGCGGGCTCCGCCAGTGGCAAGGGACCCGCTCCGGGTGCCCCCAGCGTCGACGAAGCGGCAAATGATGGCGGTCGAGGCGGAGACGGTCAAGCGACGGTGTCGGGTGAGGCTGTGGACGCGGGGGCGTGGAGGTGCCAGGGGGTCGGGAGCCAGAGCCCGGTGAGGGCATCGGGGTGCCCCTGGGAGGGGGCCCATGGCCTCAGTTCGCTGGGCCGACGCCGGCCGATCCCTTCGGCAGCCAGACGCTCGAGCGTGCGGATAGCGGTGAGGCCGAGCAGCCTGGCCACCGGCACACCTCGGTCGGTGACAACGACCTCCTCGCCCCGGTCGGCGACCGCGGAGGCGCCGTGGTCGGCGCCAGGGGGTGCCCGGCTGCCCGGCAGCGGCAACGAGGGGGCCAGCGGCCGCGCGCGGGCCGTAGACGGTCTGATCGAACTGGAAATCCAACGCCCAC
>JAJZWW010000312.1 GCA_021846485.1 Actinomycetes bacterium | reverse complement strand
GCCCGCCAGACGGGGGAACAGCCGTGCCACCGCGCAGACCGGCAGGCCACCCGGGTAGCCACCCCAGTCGGCGACGGCGGGGAGGCGCTGGCCGGTCGGCTCCCCCGGCAGCCCGAGGCGACGCCAGATCTCGGCCGCCGCCCGAGGCAGCGCCGGGCTGGCGAGCACCGCCAGGACCCGCAGCGCCTCGAGGGCGTCACCGAGGACCGCGTCGACGGCCGGGCCCGGCTCGGCCCTCCACGGCTCGGCGGCCTCCAGGGCGGCGTTGGTCTCCCGCACGATCCTCCACGTGGCGTCGAGGGCCTCGCTCGGGGCCACCCGATCCCAGGCGGCCGCAGCGGAGCGGTAGGCGTCGGCCACCACCGGGGCGAGCGCGCTGGCCGGGTCGGGGGCGGGGCCGACCCCCCCGCACTTGCGGGCGACCACCGTCGCCACCCGAGACATCAAGTTGCCGAGGTTGTTGGCCAGATCGGCGTTGTAGCGGGCGACCATTCCCTCGTAGGAGAAGTCGCCGTCGGGGCCGAAGGGCTGGTCCCGGAGTAGGTGGTAGCGCAGGCCGTCCACCCCGAAGGTGGGCACCAGGTCGGCCGGGGCGATGTAGTTGAGGGCGGTCTTGGACATCTTCTCGCCGCCGACCAGCAGGTGGCCGTGCACCGCCACCTGCCGGGGCGGGTCGATGTCCGCGGCCATGCACAGCGCCGGCCAGTACACGCAGTGGAAGCGGAGGATGTCCTTGCCGATCAGGTGGTGCGCCGCCGGCCACCAGGCGGCGAAGCGCTCCGGGTCCGAGCCGTAACCGGCGGCGGTCGCGTAGTTGATCAGCGCGTCGTACCAGACGTAGAACACGTGGTCGGGGTCCCAGGGCACCGGCACCCCCCAGCTGATCGAGGTCCGGGAGATCGACACGTCCCGGAGACCCCCTTTGACCAGCCCCACCGCCTCGTTGCGCCGGGACTCGGGGATGACCGCGTCGGGGTGGGAGTCGAACCAGGCGAGCAGTCGATCCTCGAAAGCCGAGAGCCGGAAGAAGTAGTTGTCCTCGGTGAGGGTCTCGACCGGGCGACGGTGGACCGGGCAGAGCTCGCCGTCGACCAGGTCCGACTCGGCGTAGTAGGCCTCGCACGACACGCAGTAGAGCCCCTCGTAGGTGCCGAGGGTGATCCAGCCGTTGGCGTGGGCCGCCTCCATAAGGCGCGAGACGCTCCGGTAGTGGCGGGGCTCGGTGGTGCGGATGAAGTCGTCGTTGGTGATGTCGAGCGAGGCCCAGGTCTCCACGAATCGGGCGCTGTAGCGGTCCGCCTGCTCCCGGGGGGTGAGCCCATTGGCCTCCGCGGCGCGCTGCATCTTGAGCCCGTGCTCGTCGGTGCCGGTGAGGAACAGCACCTCGTCGCCGGCCAGGCGGTGCCAGCGAGCGAGCGCGTCGGCGATCACCGTCGTGTACGCCGTGCCGATGTGCGGCGCGTCGTTGACGTAGTAGATCGGCGTCGTGACGTAGAAGCGGGCCACCGCCGAAGGTTACCGGCCCCCCGCTGCGGGACCGCCGGCCCCCTCGCGCACGGCCAGGTCGTACACCCGCCGACGGGGCACGCCCAAGGAGGCAGCGACCTCGGCCACCGCGTCCCGCTTCCTGCTCCCGAGCTCCAACCGGGCGCGCAGCGCGTGGACGATCTCGTCGTCGCAGACCTCGCCCCGGCCCGGCGAGCCGCCGACCACCGCGACCCATTCGCCTCTCGGCTCGCCCACCGCCGGCCACCCGGCCGCCGCTGCGAGGGTGCCTCGCCAGATCTCCTCGTGGCGCTTGGTGAGCTCCCTGGCGAGGACCACCGCCCGCTCGGGACCGCAGGCCGCGAGCAGGTCACCGAGGGTGGCCGCGATGCGCGTCGGCGCCTCGTAGATGACCGTGGGCCGCTCGTCGGCGGCGACGACCCTCAGCCTGGACCGCCGCCGCGCTCCGCTCCGGGGCAGGAAGCCCTCGAAGCACCACCGCTGTACGTCGAGTCCGGCGAGCACCAAAGCGGTGACCGCTGCGCTCGGTCCGGGCACGGCGGTCACCGCCACGCCGGCGTCGATGGCGGCCCGCACCACGCGTTCGCCCGGGTCGGACACCCCGGGCATGCCGGCGTCGGTGACCACCGCAACCCTCTCACCCCGGGCGGCCCGCTCCACCGCGAGGGCGGCGCCGGTCGCCTCCCGGTGGCGCTCGATGCCGACGAGCCGCGGCGTGGGCACGCCCAGCGCGCTGAGCAGGGCGCGGGTGCGGCGGGTGTCCTCGCAGCAGATCAGGTCCGCGGTGGCGAGCGCCGCGACGGCACGGGCGGACAGGTCGCCGAGGTTGCCTATCGGTGTCCCCACCAGCGCTACCGTCCCCGGCGGAAAGGCCGGGTCGGGAGCGGGTGGGTCAGTCACCGCGGACGGTCAGGCGGTCGCCGACCCGCAGCCGCCAACGCTCGAAGGCCCCGCCGGACGCGACGACCACCACCGGCGAGCCCCACCCGGGCACGACCGGCATCCGGGGACCGAGGCAGACCATCCGGCGGACCTCGACGTCGCCGTCGGGTCCCGGCCGGCACCACGCGACGTCCACGCAACCCCGCAGCGGCCCCCGGACGAGCAACGGCCGACGGCGGAGCACGACCACGCCGCTCGCCTCGTCGGGACGGTGCCCCCGGCCACTCTCCAGGGAGGCGAGGACCTCGTCACCCCGGGTCAACCACGCCACGACCGCAGGGTAGCTACCCCTGCCCGCCGGAGGCGCGCCGGGGCCGCCGGAGCTCGGCCACCTGGGCCGTAGCGAGCGCGCTCATGCTGCCATATACCACCGAGAGGCGTGCCCCGCCCGCCGGGACCTCTGTCCGTCGCGCTCCCAGGAGCCGGTTGCCGGCAGCGCGGTGGTCGGTTCAGCGCCCCCGGTTGGGCTTGCGACCGTGGTTGGCCTTCTTGGTCTTGGCCCGCTTGCGAGCCTTGTGGGTGCGCTTGGACATCCACCCATCCTAGCCACGGTGCCCTAGCTAGCGGTAGCGAGCGAGCCTCATACCTCCGAGAGGGGCTGGTTCAGCGCTTCGCGCTGAGGGGCGCCCTGGAGGCGCCCCTGCCGCGGCCGGTCGTAGCCTCGTGGTTGCTGATGCCGAGGAGGTTGTCATGGCCGACTACGCGACCCTACTACGGGACCATGTGAGCTTGGAGGTCCGCTGTGTGGACCGGTTCTTCCTGCAGGGCTACATCCCCAAGCTCCAGTCCGTGGGGATGGTGTGCAAATTCCTGCGCTGGCAGCGCCATGTCCCGATCCCTTCCTCGGCAGCGTTCGGCAAGATAGGCGATGCCTACGTCAAAGACCTCCAGGCCTATGCCAAGAACAACGGCCTACAGGTGGTGCACTTCAAGAAGGGCGAGAACAAAGAACAGATGGCCCGGCCGCTGATCGACGCCGCTGCCGCGGCGGGCGGCGATGGCAAGGTGGTGCTGATCGGCGTGGCCCAAGAGAAGACGCCGGTGTGGCGGTCATGGCCGGCCAAGGGCCAAGAGAACAAGCCCCACCCGCACATGGAGTGGGGCCGCCAGAGCGGCTTCGTGAACCACTACTACTTCTACATGTGGGACCCCGACTGGGGGCCGGCGTTCATCAAGACCAACGCCTACGCCCCCTGGCCGATCGGGATCTACCTGAACGGCCATGAGTGGGCCAAGCGCCAGTTGGAGATCGCCGGGATCGACTACGAGGCCTTGGACAACGGGTTCGGATCCTGTGACGACCCCGCCGCCTTGCAGCGCATCTGTGACCGCCTCGGCCCAGAGCCGGTCCGCAACTTCTACTGGCGCTGGTTCAACCGGCTGCCCTCGCCGTTGACCCATGACGACGTGAAGGCCGGATACGGCTACGAGTTGGCGTTCCGCCAGTTCGAGGTGTCCGACACTCGTGTCTTCGAGCGTCCGAGCGTCCCGCCGCAGGCCGGGCGTTCTTCGAGGGCGTCATCCGAGACCACCTCGACGTGGGCCGCCCCGACCAGGTGAGCTTGGCGTTCGACCGCAAGATCACCGCCCGCACGCCTGGTGGGTTCCGAACCAAGGTGATCACACGGGGCGTCGACCCACAGCTGTCGTGCTACTACAAAAGCTCGAGGTTGAAGCAGTACTGGAAGGAGAACCGGGCCCTGACAACAGAGACCGTGATCTGCAACACCAAAGACTTCGGGATCGGACGACGCGTCAACGCTGAGAACTGGCATGCCCTTGTTGTCGTTGGCCAAGAGGCCAACCGTCGCTCATGCAACGCCCAGGCGTCGGGCGCTGCCCCTGCTCCCGATACGGTCACCTTGTCCTATCGCAGCCTTCGGCCGCAACCAAACGCCTCGCGTGAACTGAGAGTGGAGGTGCAGGGCGGGGCGGCCGAAGGCTGCGAGCTTGCGCAGCCGGGTACTGGCGAGCGTCGGCCTAC
>JAJZWW010000311.1 GCA_021846485.1 Actinomycetes bacterium | reverse complement strand
GTCGAGCCGCCGCCGTCGCTCGCCGCACCGCTCGGCAGCGGGCTGCGGTGGGCGACGAGCCTCGAAGAGCCCGAACCAGAGCCCCCCGCGCCGGAGGCGGCCGCGGGCGGGATCGGCCCCGACGCGGCCCCGACGAGCACGCCGCCAGCCGAACACGACGACCCGTGGGCCGGCGTCCCCGGCCCCGACGACCCGACCGACCTGCATGCGGTGATCGACCTCGACGCCGAGCCCGAAGCTCACGCCGCCGCCGACCGCAGCGGCGGGCAGGGCGCGGGGATCAGCCTGTCGGGGGGCCACGAGCTGCCGCCTTGGACCGACCCACCGACCGGGCAGGTGCCGGTGGCGCTCGCCGGCCTCCGCGCCGGCGAGGATCCCCGATGGGCGGAGGACGGTGGGGTACGTTGGCACAGCGAGCACGACGACTGGGACGACGGTCCCGAGATGGGGGACCTGGCGGGTGAAGAGCGGCCGGAGGGAGCCCTCGACCAGGACCGCAGCGAGGAGTCCGACATGTTCTCCTTCGACGGCGACTTCGAGCGGTTGGAGGAGGAGCGCTCCGGGGTGCACGCCGCGGTGACCCTCGACGAGCCCTACGACGATCTCCCCGAGATGGAGGAGGACCTGGTCCGGGTGGGTGCCAGCAGCGCCGACACCCTCGGAGGGACCCGCCAGGCGCCCCTCCGCCCCGGCTCCCGCAGCGCACCCGGGCGTGCGCCGGCGGCCCGCAGGGGCGGCGGCCGGGACCGTCACCCCGGACGTCATGGCCCCCCCGGCCGTCCCGGCAGCTCCGCCAGGGCCGACCGCGAGCAGGGCCCGGACGCGCCGTCGGATCGCTCCGGCCGGCTGTCGGTGGGCGTGGGCCTCGCGGTGGTGCTCGTCGCCGCCTACGCCGTGGGCCCCGGCGGGCTGCTCGTGCTCATGACCGTCGCCCTGTTCGGCGCGGCGGCCGAGGCGTTCAACGTGATGCGGGGCAGCGGCGGGTTCCGCCCCGCGACCCTGGTCGGGCTGCTGGCCACGGTCGGGCTCACCCTCGGCGCCTACTGGAAGGGTATCGACGCCCTCCCCCTGGTCGCCGCGGTGGCCGTGGCCGCCACGATGCTCTGGTACCTGACCGGGGTCAGTGACGCTCGGCCGCTCGCCAACGTGATGGCCACCCTCACGGTGGTCATGTGGGTCGGCCTGCTCGGGTCCTACGGGGCGCTGCTGTTGCGCGCCCCGCACGGAAGGGGGCTGTTCTTCGGCGCGGTGGTCACCGTCGTGGTCTCCGATGTGGTCTCCTATCTCGCCGGGCGGCGCATCGGGCACCGGCCGCTGGCACCCCACGTGAGCCCCGGCAAGACCGTCGAGGGGCTCGCCGCGGGGGTGGTCGCCGCCCTGGTCGTCGGCGCGGTCGTCGGCCGCCTGGTCCCCGGCTGGCACGGCGCGGCCCACGGCCTCGAGCTGGGGGTGGTCGTAGCGGTCCTCGCCCCGGTCGGCGACCTGTTCGAGTCGCTCATCAAGCGGGACCTTGGCGTCAAGGACTCGGGACGGACGCTCGCCGGCCACGGCGGCCTGCTCGACCGCTTCGACTCGGTCCTGCTCGTCCTGCCGGCGACCTACTACCTGGCCGTGGCCACCCACCTTGTCTAGTCCGGGGCGGGTTGTCTAGCTCGGGCCGGGTGCAGCGGGGCGAGCCGATCACGGTGAGCCTCGTCGGCTCGACCGGGTCGATCGGGACCCAGGCGATAGATGTGATCACCGCCGAAGAGGGCCGTTACCGGGTCGTGGCCCTCGCCGCGGCCCGCTCGGTCGAACGCCTCGTCGAGCAGGCCCGGGCCCTCCGGCCCGAGCGGGTGGCGATCGCCGGCCCCTCCCGGGCGGCGGAGCTCGCCGAGGCGCTCCCCGCCGGCACCGCGGTGCTCGCCGGCGACGGCGCCCTGGAAGCGGTGTCGGTGGACGCACAGGTGGTGGTCAACGGGGTGGTCGGCTTCGCCGGGCTCCCGGTGACCCTGGCGGCGCTACGGGCCGGCCGGCGCCTGGCGCTCGCCAACAAGGAGTCGCTGATCGCCGGCGGCCCGGTGGTCCAAGCCGCCCGGGCGACTCCCGGGGCGGAGATCGTGCCGGTCGACTCGGAGCACTGCGCCGTCCACCAGTGCCTGAGGGGGATAATCGGGGAAAAGGGGATGGAGGCGCTGCCCGAGCTACGCGCGTCCCGGTTGCGCCGGGTGGTGCTGACCGCGAGCGGGGGGCCGTTCCGGGGGCGTCAACGACAGGAGCTGGCGGAGGTGACGATCGCCGACGCCCTCGCCCACCCCACCTGGTCGATGGGACCGAAGATCACCGTCGACTCCTCCACCCTCATGAACAAGGGCCTCGAGGTCATCGAGGCCCACGAGCTGTTCGGGGTCGGCTACGACGACATCGACGTCGTCGTCCACCCCCAGTCGGTGGTGCACTCGATGGTGGAGACCACCGACGGGGCAACCATCGCCCAGCTGTCCCTGCCGGACATGCGCCTGCCGATCAGCTATGCGCTGGCATACCCCGACCGCAGCCGCACGGCGTTCGGGGCCATCGACTGGAGCGGCCTGAGCCGGCTCGACTTCGAGCAGCCGGACCGGGAGGCCTTTCCCTGCCTCGACATCGCCTACCGAGCCGGGCGGGAGGGAGGCACCGCCCCCGCCTGTCTCAACGGCGCCAACGAAGTGGCCGTCGACGCCTTCCTCGGCGGGCGGATCCGCTGGGTCGACATACCCGAGATCGTCGCCGCGGCCCTCGACGACTACCACGTGACGATCCCCACTACCGTGGCCGACGTGCTCGACGCCGACCGCAGCGGGAGGGACCTGGCCGCCGCCGCAGTGGCGCGAAGGGTGACCGCCGGGCGGTGAGCACCGACAACCCCGCTCCGCCCAGCGCCCTGCCCGGCGACCCTCTCGGCCTCGTCCGGCACCACGGCGACGAGCCCGCCCCCGAGGCACCGCTCGACGGCCGGCGCTCGCGGCGCGACCTCTTGCGCCTGGGCCTGGTGGTCGCCGCGGTCCTCGGCGCCGCCTACGCCGCCGGGGTGGGCGAGACCGTGCTGCTCGTCGGCTTCCTCGTGGTCTGCATCGTGGCCCACGAGCTCGGCCACTTCGTCACCGCCAAGGCCGCGCGGATGAAGGTCACCGAGTTCTTCGTCGGCTTCGGGCCCCGCCTGTGGTCGGTGCGCCGGGGGGAGACCGAGTACGGAGTCAAGGCGCTGCCCCTCGGCGGCTACTGCCGGATCGTCGGGATGACCAACCTGGAGGAGGTCGACCCCGCCGACGAGCCCCGTACCTACCGGCAGCGGCCGGTGTGGCGGCGGCTCACCGTCGCCGTCGCCGGATCGTGCATGCACTTCCTGATCGCCCTCGCGGTGCTGTTCGCCATGTTCGCCGGCACCGGCGACGTGACCGGGTACCTGCCGGTGCCGGCCGACTCCCCGATAGTCGCCATCGACGGTCTCGCCCACGGGCCGAGCCCTGCAGAGCAGGCCGGCTTCCACCTCGGGGACCGCATCGAGGCGGTCGACGGCCACCACTTCGCCACCTTCGCCGCGATGCGCGACTTCATCGCCGCGCGCCCCGACACCCGACTCGACGTGCGGGTCGACCGCCACGGGCAGCTGATCACCCTCCACCCCCGCACCGTCAACCTGGCCACCGTCGAGGTGAAGGGCGTCGGCGCCGCCGCGACCCACGTGAGCCGCCCGACCGGGTTCATCGGCTTCGAGGTCTCCTCGGTGGTGCACAGCTCGCCCGGCGCGTCGGTGCTCCACGCCGCCGGCGACTGGTGGCACATCGCGTCGAGCACCCTCGCTGCCTTCGGGCGGCTGCTCACCCTGCACGGCATCCAGGGCTACCTCCACCTGATCGCCAGCCCGTCGGCCGCCGCCCACCCTGGAGCCGGCTCGGTCCGCTTCGAGTCCCCGGTCGGGATCGTCGTGCTGCTCCACCAGGCGGCCGGCGCCGGCCTCGCGTGGGTGCTCTACCTGCTCGCGGCGATCAACCTGTCGCTCGGGATCTTCAACCTCCTGCCTCTCCTGCCCCTCGACGGAGGGCACGTGGTCATCGCCGTCTACGAGGGGATCCGGGGCCTGCTGGCCCGCAGCCCCTACCACGTCGACGTCCGCAAGGTGCTCCCGGTGTTCTACCTGGGCTTCGCCCTCATCGCCTTCCTCGGGATCAGCGCGCTGTTCCTCGACATCCGCCAGCTGGCCACCTGACCGGCGGGGGCCGGGCCGTCCCGGCCTCGTGGTGTTCGGGATCGGCTGGGGGTGGAACGGGCTGTTCAACTACGCCGTGGTCGACCTCTACCGGGAACGCCCGGCTCGGGCGACGAGCGTCACCCAGACCGGTGGGCGCCTGGGCGGGGCGGTCGGGCCCTTACCAACTTCGGCCGTGTCAGCACACAGTTCTCGGCCTTCGGCCGTCCAAGTAGTTGCCGCTC
>JAJZWW010000310.1 GCA_021846485.1 Actinomycetes bacterium | reverse complement strand
CACCGACGAGGGTGGTCCCGATGGCGCCCAGCGCGGCGACAGAGCGGAGGGCGTAAGCGGGGCTCAGGCTGAGCCGCTCCCGCCAGGAGGCCCTGGCCGCTGGGGCGGCCCCGGCCGGGGTGACCTCCTCCCTCTCGACGGCTGGCATCTTGGTCATGGCGAGGTAACCGGCGAGCAAGACAAGCGCCATGGGGACCATGCTGTTGGGGTCGGTGCCGGTCCCGCCGAGCAACCCGAGGTCCTGGACCAACACCCAGGTCGAGACGCAGAGGACCTGGCCGGCGGCGACCGAGGCGAGCAGCACCCGGCGTCGGCCGGTCAACGCCCCGGCGAGCAACCCGCCGCCGACCGCGGCGAGGGCGACGACGGCGGCGAGCTCGACGATCCAGGCGTCGGGGGAGGCGAAGCGGGCCGCGGCGCGCAGCGCGCCGGCCAGGGGCGCCGGTTGCGGTGTGCGGGCCATCAGGTCCCACATCCTCGCCAACCTCCCGCTGGGCCCACCCCTCCAGAAGCCCCTGCCCGGCCAGGCCTGCAGGAGCGCCATCCCGAGCAGGTAGGCGCCTGCGCCGGCGCTGAGCCCGCGGCCGAGCCGGCGGCCCGACCAGGCCGAGGAGGGCAGGGCGACGAGCACCCCGGCCAGCAGGTAGACCGCTGCGGCGCCGGGCAGGCCGAACAGCCATGAGCCCCCCGGGGTGAACAGTCCACCGAAGGCCTCCCCGAGCACCCACACCGCTGCCGCCCAAGTCGCGCTGGCGGCGCCGGCGGCCCGCGAGGCGAGACCCCCGGGGGCGAACAGGATCAGCGCGCCGAGCCCGAGCTGGATCCACACCACCGACGTCGCGGCGGCGACGGGGTGCCCAGTCCAGGTGGCGAGCGCCGGGGCGAGCAGCGAGTGGACCCACGCGGGGGCCCCGGTCTCCGCTGGGCGGACCACGCTGCCGGGCAGGCCAAGGACCATGGACTGGCGGGTCTGCAGGAGCCCGTCGAGCATCCAGAGCAGCCCGAAGGAGACCCGCAGGAGCCGGCGGGGGAGGGGTTCGGACGGCTCGACGGCAGAGACTGCCGGGTAGCCGGACGGCGCGAGGCGTCGCCGGCCGGCGAGGGCGACGGGCCGCCACAGCACCAGTGCGAGGCCCGCGAGCAGGACCACGATCAACGCCTGCTCGCCGAGGGCGGAGTGGAAGGCGGCGGCCACTCGCGGGTCGCGGGCGAGATGACCACCTCCCATGCCTGGCACCGGCGAGCCCTCCGTGTTGTCCTGCTGTGCCAGCATGACCCGGGTGCGGCCAGCTAGCAAAGCGCCCACCGTGCCGGTCCGTGCGGTCGGACCCCGCTGCGCGCCGGTGGACGGCGGCCACCCCTACGGGCCGGCTCCGGCGCGTCCCCGGCAGGACGGCCTGGCGGTGGTCAGCGCCGCAGTCGGGCGCTACCGTCGTCCGGCGTCCCCGACCGGCTGAGCCAGGTAGTCCCCGCCGGTGGCCCGGCGGCGCGCCAGGGGTGGGGGTGGGGGCGGTTCGATTCCCTGGCGGAGCATGCCCTGTTCGATGCGGGAGACGGCGGTCTCGACGACGCTCACCCTGGCGTGGCGCTTGTCCTCGGCGCTGACGACGTCCCAGCGCCCGAGGTCGTGGTCGGTGCGAGCGAACATGTCCCGCAGCGCCTCCTCGTACTGCGGGCGCTTCGCCCGGTTGCGCCAGTCCTCCTCGTCGAGCTTCCAGGCGCGCAGCGGGTCGGCGCGGCGCGCCTCGAAGCGGGCCAGTTGCTCCTCGGGGGAGATCTCCAGCCAGAACTTGACGAGGATCATCCCGTCGGCGGCCAGCTGGCGCTCGAAGGCGACGATCTCCTCGTAGGCCCGCCCCCACTCCTCCTCGGCGGCGAACCCCTCGACCCGCTCGACGAGCACCCTGCCGTACCACGACCGGTCGTAGACAGTCATCTCCCCCCAACCCGGCAGCGCCGGCCAGAAGCGCCACAAGAACTGGTGGGATTTCTCGACGGCGGTGGGTTTGGCGAAAAAGGCGACTCGGTAGTGGCGGATGTCGAGGCTGCCCACGAGCCGGCGGATGGCGCCCCCCTTCCCGGACGCGTCCCAGCCCTCCATGACCACACAGATGGGTGGTCCAGGGCGGCTGACGTCGAGCAGCCCGGCGGTGGTGAGGCGCAGCTGGGCCAGCCGCCGCTGGGCGGCCGCCAGCCGGTCCGCCTCCTCCTTGCGGCTCAGTCGCAGGCCGAGGTCCACTGAGTCGAGGGCAGTCACGGACCGCGACGCTAGCCAGCTGCTCCGTCCGCTCCGGGGGAGCGGCGGAGCCCCCGTATGCTGGTCCCGGTCCACCCCGCTCAGCTCAGACCCACGAGGAGCCCAGATGACCATTGCTGTCGGTGACCGCCTGCCCGACGTCGAGGTCCGCGTCCCGTCCGCCGACGGGCCGAAGCGGGTGCGCACCGCCGAGCTGCTCGGCGGCGGCCGGGCGGTGCTCTTCGGCGTGCCGGGCGCGTTCACCCCGACCTGCTCGGACTACCACCTGCCGGGCTTCGTGCTCAGGTCCGAGGACCTGCGGGCCAAGGGCGTGAGGACCATCGCCTGCATGGCGGTCAACGACGTGTTCGTCATGGGCGCGTGGGGCCGGGCCCGGGAGGTGGGCGACGACGTCGTGTTGATCGCCGACGGCTCGGCCGAGCTCACCCGGGCGCTCGGGCTGGAGCTGGACCTCTCCGGCGGGGGTCTCGGGCTCCGATGCCAGCGCTTCGCGATGATCCTCGACGACGGCGCGGTCACCGACCTGGCGGTCGAGGCCGGCACCGGCCTCGACGTGAGCACCGCCGAGGCGGTGCTCGCCAAGCTCTGAGCCCTGAAGGGCTCCGATCGACCCGTGCCGGCGGGGGTGGCTGGCTAGTCCTCCGGGTCGCTCTCGTGTCGCTGTGTCGCTTGCCGCTCGCGCGGGGTGAGCAGGTAGGTCGCCGTGGCCGTGGCGACGAGCGTGGCTCGCTCGTCGACGATCTCCGCCTCCCCGAAGGCGATCCGCCGGCCCCCGCTGCGCACCCGGGCCGTGCAGGTCAAGGTGGCGTCCTCCCCGGCCCGGGCCGGGCGGAGGAAGCGGATGTCGAGGTCGGTCGTGGACGCGGTGACCCGCATGTGCTGGCCCCGGGCCCAGCTGATCGTCGACGCGGCCATCGCCGAGTCGGCCAGCGCAGCGAGGACCCCGCCTTGGACCTGGCCGACCGGGTTGGCGAAGCGCTCGTCGGCCGCCATGCTCCAGACGCTGCGGCCCGGCTCGGATTTCTCGACGCAGCGCAGTCCGAGGGCCAGGTCGCAGTTGGGGGGCACCCGGGGGCGCTCCGGGCTGCCAGCTCGGGTGCCGGGGCTCATCGCCGGGGCCGGGCCGGGGGCAGGGCCCGGAGCCCGGCCCACACCAGGTCGGCGAGCCGGCCGGCCATGAGCTCACCCTCCTGCCCGCCGCAGTCGCCGGGCCCGGCGGGATCTCCGATCGCGGGGGTCATCGGCACCGACGCCCGGTGCTCCAGCCACAGCCGGCTGGTGGTCTCCGCCAAGCCGACGATCCCGAACGCGAGAAGCTCGCGGTGGGCAGGATCGATGTCCACCTCGATCAGCGTGGCGATGGTCCCGGCGATGCGCGCCTCGGCCGCCCGCACCGCCTCGGCGAACTCCTCGGTCCGGCGGGCTCCTCCGTCGAACAGCAGGGTGAACGCCGCCGGCTGGTCGCCGACGAAGCGAAAGTAGGCCTGGAAGCCGGCCAGCACCCGTCGGTAGGGCTCCTCCTCGGCGGTGGCGGCGGCGGCGATCGCGGCGAGCAGGTCCCCGCCGACCGCGACGATCAGCTCTCGGTACAGCTCAGCCTTGGACCCGAAGTGCTGGTAGAGCACCGGCTTGGTCACGCCGGCGGCCTCGGCGATGCCGTCCATCGACGTGGCGTGGTAGCCGGCGGCGGCGAACGCCTCGAGGGCCACGTCCAGCAGCTGCCGGCGTCGCCGCGCCGCCGGCAGGCGCCGGGCGCGCGAGGTGGTCACCGAAGGGACCGCCCGTGCTGGTCTCCTCTTGGCTCGCCCTGCGTGGCCGGCATCTCTCGCTCGCCCTCGATCACGGTTGGGAACGAAGCTAGCCGGGTCCGCGGTCGTCCGACCCGGCTGTCGTCGGCCTCTCCCCGGCCACCCTCCAGCCGCTCTGGGTGCTGCCGGCCATGCCCTGCGCGCACGGCGGGGCAAAGGCGGAAGACGTCGGCTCTGTCGGACCGAAGCCCGGGGAGAACGGAAGGATCGACCGCTACGCTCCGAGAGCCGGGGCCCCCGCCCTCCCGTTTCCCGCCCCTCGTACGTCGGAGGTCGCAACCCGTGAACCACCCGGGCCTGCAGCCCAGAGATGCCTCGGTTGCCCGGGCCAGCTCTCCCCGACGGGCGGCCCGGTCGCTTGCGGGCCGGTGGTGAGCGCCGCCCACCCTG
>JAJZWW010000309.1 GCA_021846485.1 Actinomycetes bacterium | reverse complement strand
AGTCGAGAGCCGCTCCGCCGTGCGCCCCTACTTCCGGATACCGCTCGACGGCACACACCCGACGGCGCCGAACCCCTCCACCATCGGAAAGGTTCGACCACCGTCAGGGTCGGCGCCCCCGGCAGGACTCGAACCTGCGACGCACGGTTTAGGAAACCGACGCTCTATCCACTGAGCTACGGGGGCCGGGCTCGTCGAACTGCCCGCGACCGGGGCAGACGACCTATCGTGGTTGTCCCACCACACCCATCTGTACCCTGCGTTCGCCAGTTCTCCGGGGTACGCGCGAGGTGCGGCTCGCAGCCCGCCGCATTCGTTGACGTTGGGTTGGGGAACGCTGAGCCACAGCGCCAAGCGTAGGCGAGGCGCTCGCGGTCGGGTACCGCCGAGGCCGCTGGCTCTACGCAACGCGTCCCAAGAGCAGGTCGCCGCCAGTCCGATGGTGGGCTTGGCCGCGGTGCATGGCATGTTCCACGCCGATCCCGGCGGTGCTGTTCGAGGCGGGCGGGCCAGGTCGGCCAGGCGTTCGGCGACGCCACGCGGCGTCTCGAAGCGCGCCTGGCCTGGCCGGTCGGCGGATCCAGCGCGGCAACCTCGATGACGGCGATCGCGCCGGTGGTGGCGCCGCGCCGCGTCCCAGCCACTTCGTCACCGGTGTGCCGCGCCTCGGCCGGTCGGCGCAGCAGCCAGCGGCCTCCGGCGGTCCGCTCGAATCGGACCTGCTGTTCCAGGTCCCGATCCGGCTCCTGTTCCACAGCGATGTCGGTGGTGGCTACGGAGGCTCGGCCAGCAACTCGGCCTGGCGAGCCGCTCGGCGGAGGTGTCGACCTGCCCGGTGCGGGAGCGGCGTTGCTCTTGGAGGCTCGGCCGGCCCGTCTCGCGCAGCTGGCACTCGAGACCGACAGCCGCCTGGTGGCATGGCGTGCCGCCGCGGCGGGAGTCGTCGACCACCTGGCGGCGGGCGGTGGCGTCGGCGGCGCAGGCCAGCGCCACGTCTGGGGCTTCGACGTGGAGCGTCGGGGACTCGATCCGTTCGGCGATGGCGGCGAGGTCCTCGTGTCTAGGAGCGCGGGTCACAACCCGCCAACGGCCCGTGGACGTCGGCTGAGCAGGATCCTAAATCCCAGGTATGGAGTTAGAGCCGGTCCCGCCGCCAGCAAAGAGCGTGTCGGCGGGCCCTGCCGGACTTGGCGGGTCCGCCGCGGTGGCCGTCAGGCCATCGCAGCCGTGGCCACCGGCTGGTTCCCGAGCTTGCGCAGGTTGTGGCAGATGGCGTGCAGCGTCCACTCGCCGGTGGCCCCGGCGAGGCCGCGCAGGCGGAGGTGGCCGGCATGCTGGCGGACCTTCATCTGGCCGAAGGCGGGCTCGACGATCGCCTTCCTGCGGGCGTAGTCGGTCCGACCCGCCTTGGTGCGTAGCCGCCCGAGCCATGCGCTCACGGAGGGTGGCGTCTTTTGGGATCGGGCCGCGCCAAGCGTCGGGCACGCGCTCGTGGGGCTTCAGGCGTCCCGTGGCGATGAGCCAGTCGTGCTCGGAGCGGTCGGCCTTCTTCAGGTTGTCGTCCGAGCAGCAGCCGGCGTCCGCCAGGATCACGCCGGGCTCGCCTTCGATGCCGGCGGCAGCGAGGTTGTCGACCATGCGATCGGCCATGGAGAACAGCTCGCCGACGTCGCCCACAGCCTGGATGACCGAGAGAGCCAGGATCACCTGGGCCTCCTCGTCGACGACCGCCTGGGCGTTGTAGGCGTAGTGGAAGCCATCGTTGGTCTTCATCATGCGAGATTCGGGATCGGTGAAGCTGCGCTGGGCCCGCTTGTCGGGCCTCGCCTTCTTCGCCGCAGCGTCGGCGGCCTCTTGCACCTCGTCGTCGCTGCGGCCTTCCTTCTCCGCCTTGGCCCGAGCTTTGGCCGCCGCCTTCTCCTTGGCGTCGTGCTCGATGGCCGCCTTGGCGGCCCTCATCTTCTTCAACCGGGTCTCCCTGCAGGCCAGCTCGGCCGGGAGCTCGTCGCCACACCGGTCCGCTCCGAAGACCTCGTCCTCTCTGCGGTCGGCCACCTCTGCTTTAGCCAAGAGATCCCTCACCTCGGCCTCAAGCTCGTCGATGCGCGGGCCCAGGCGGCCGCAGCTCATCGCCTTGTGGCGCGACGCCGACGCCCGGAGCTTGGTGCCGTCGAGGGCCACCCGGCCGCGCTTCACGAGCCCGGCCTCGGCGCAGCAGGCCAGCACCTGAACGAACAGGTCCTCCAACGCACCCAGATGGCGCCGGCGGAAGCGGGTGATCGAGCGGTAGTCGGGGGCCTGGTTGGCGCGAAGGTAGCGGAAGGCGACGTCGGTCCCACAGTGCCGCTCCATCTCCCGGGAGGAGGTCACCCCGCACGAGTAGCCCCACAAGAGCAGCTTCAGCATCATCGTGGGGTCGTAGGGCGGGGCGCCGTCGAAGCTCTCGTAGGAGGCGTAGATGGGACCGAGGTCGAGCAGTTCGTCGACTGGTTCTGCGACGAAACGGGCCGGGTGGTCCTCTGGCAGCCAGTCGTCGACGGGGGGGGCAGGAGGAACTGCCGGGCCGGGTCGTAGGGGCGGAACGTCCGTGCCCGCCCCGCCGGAGCACTGGCCCGTCCCCCCGAGTCGGTGTCGTCGGCGGCGAACAGCTGGTCGGGGGCCCCGGGCGTCGTCATGGACGAATTCTCGCCCCACGAGGGATTTCGCGAGCACCGCAACCGGCAGAACGCGCCGGTCACGGCCCACGTTCGGAGATTCCATCTCCGAAGGTCACGCTGGCCACGTTGTGACCCACGCTCCTAGGCCGTGCCCGACGGCGACGATGTGGTCTGTGGCCAGCTCACCGGGATGGTCGCAGCCCGGCAGCTGGGCCGAGAAGCCCGGTGCGACAGCCTGCATGGCCGGGCTAGACCGAGTCGCGAAAGGCTGAAGGTGGCGGTGCGGCCGGTCGTCTCGCTCTCGACAACAAGACCGCGGTCGGGCTCGGCGTCGATGACGAGCAGCCGCTCGCCGGCGGGCAGGCCGCCGCCGGGTGGCCAGCCACCGTAGGCATCCCCGCCGCGAACGCCGTCCCGCCCTTGGCCATGGTGGCGTCGCCGGCCGTCGCTGCGGTGCTGGTCGCGGCCGGTGTCTGCTCGGCGCCGGCTATGACGCCGGTCCCAGGCAACTCGGCCTGTCCGCCGCCACGAAGGGCAGCGGTCACCACTGCCTCGGCGGCAGTCTCTTCGCGGCCCGCAGCCACCCCGCTCACTGGCATCTCGACCAGATCGCTGACGACGCCACGGGTGCGGTTTGGTTCAGGACGCCGAGGCTGGGCTGCTGCGAGCCACGGGCCGCGCTGGTCATCGTCGCCGAGATCGACCTCGACATGGCCCAGCTTCCGACCGCCGCGCATCATCCAGTCGGGTCGGCCCGCACCGGCGAGGCGACCGGTATCGCCTTCAGCCGGTCAGCGACCCATCGTCGTCGGGCTCACTCGCCGTTGGGTGATCGGGTGGAGGGGCCGATGAAGGGCACCACCGTGAGCTCAGCTCGTGCTGACCTCCCGTCGGTGGCCTTGCCCTCAGTGTGGACGAGTCGGACGGCGGTGGATGCCAACTGCATGTTGAGCGGGACGCCCGCCGAGCACCCGAGCCACGTCACCGCCGATCATGCCCACCACCCGCTCCTGCGCCGCCACGGTGATGCCGGCCACATGCGGGGTCGACACCACGTTCGGGTGGTGTGCGAGCTTGGCTGCCGTGGAGTCGTCATGCGGTGGCTCGCGTCGGCGAACATCCAATCCCGCCCCAGCGATGGCACCGTCATCCAGAGCGCGCAGCAACGACGCCTCGTCGACCAACGACCCACGGGCCACGTTGATGAGAAAGGCGTCGCGTCGCATGGTCGCCAAGAAGTGGTCGTCGACCATGCCGTCGGTCTGATCGCTCCCCGCCAGGTGCAACGACACGATGTCGCTGCGGGCCAGCAAGCTCGGCAGGGAAGTCACCGTCACATCCTGTAGCCCGCAGAGCTCCTGGAACGGGTCGTGCGCGCAAACCGTCATGCCGAGCGCACGGGCCAGATCGGCAGTGGCGCGACCGGTCGCTCCGAACCCGACCACCCCCCAGGTGCAACCGGCCAGCTCTCGACCCGGCGTTCGCTCCCAGCCGCCCGCCCGGACCTGGCGGTCGTGGAAGGCGATGCGCCGCGCCAACGCCAGGGCCAAACCCAGCGCCATCTCTGCCACACTCGTCGCGTTCGCGCCGGACGCCGCGGTCACCACGATCCCAAGCTCGTCAGCGGCAACGAGGTCGACGTTGTCGAGACCTACCCCAGCCCGTGCAACGACCTCGAGCGCCTGGCTGGCCCGCAGCAGATCGGCCGTGACCTGCGTCCGGTTGCGCACGACGAGCGCTCGTGCAGAAGAGACCAGCTCAACGAGGCGATCGGTATCCGACCACGCGTCGGGAGCTTCCACCAACATGAA
>JAJZWW010000308.1 GCA_021846485.1 Actinomycetes bacterium | reverse complement strand
TCACCCCCGTTGTCACCTGGACGTGTGTCGAGCCTGTGGTGTGGAACCGGTAGTACGCGCAGAAAGCCATGAACTCATTGATGCCGTTGTTCTCCTTTTCACACCCTGTCGTCGCCGGCGCCCATCCCGGCGGCGGCGGGGTCGTGGAAGCCTGGCCCCTCATGATCACGAGCAGGAGGAAGTCCGTGCTTGCTAGGGAAGCGCCACCCAACTGTGCGGTCGTTGGGTACGGCACTGTCTCGGTGATGCCGGCTCCGCCGTATACGCTCGTGAGGTTTACGACGGTCCCCTCGCCCATATAGGAGGGTTGCGAGTTCGCAGAGGCGATCGACGGCACCGCGACCGCACCGACCACGGCCCCGCCCGAGACGAGCAGCAGGGCGACGAGTCCGCGAAGCGTGCGCCGGGCCGCAGGAGCCTTCTTGTGTCGAGTCATCGAACTCCTCTCGCACGCGCGTGCATCTTTTGAAGTGGGAACGCATGGGCGGAGCGCCAAGGACCCCGGTGAGGTGGAGCGGTCACGACCAGCTCCCGAGCCGGGGGGCACTGCCGTCGGCCGGGATCAGCTCGCCGCCCCCGCCCGTGAGCGGCACCAGGCCCACCGTCGGCGGGGTCTGGGTAGTTCCGCCGAGCGAGTTGTTGAGGCCGGCCGGGCCGAAGGTGAAGGTGGCACCGTCCGAGGCGACCAACTGGCCAGTCGCGCCGACGTCTGCCGACTGTGGACCCCAGCTCATGCTCGCTGCCCTTGTCCGTCCGAACCGGTGACCACGGCGGCCACGGCGTCAGCCAGGGCCGTCCACCCACGAAAGCTCCGGGGCTCCCCGTCGGGTCCTATGGCCACCCCTGCGATAGGGTCGGCTGTTGGCTCCACTTCGAGGATCACCTGCACGCGGTCGTCGGGAGCCATTGGCCTACCCTGAGCGTCCCTGCCGCTTCGCGCATCGGGGAGCACACCCCCAACTTTGGGCGGCCCCACCGGAAAGGTTCGCCCCTTGTGACCTCTCGCTGCTCCCCTGACCTTGCGCATGCCTAGTCATCGACCGTCTCATGGGGCCACGATGAAAGGGACGCTTCCCGAGGGAACCCTGTTCGAGCGGGAAAAAGAGACGGCGGCCATCGAGACCGTCTTGGAGGCGGCAGCGGCCGGGGACGGGGCCTGCCTCGTCGTGGAGGGCCCGGCTGGGATCGGCAAGAGCGCCCTGCTCGACGCCGCCCGCCGGAGCGCCCGCGCCCGTGGGATGGCCGTCCTCGCCGCCCGGGCCGACGAGCTCGAAGCGGACTTCCCCTACGGCGTGGTCCGCCAGCTCTTGGAGCGCCGAGCTCGCGACCACCCAGAGCTGCTCTCCGGGTCGGCGAACCTAGCGGCCCGCGCCCTCGGCTTCACCGGTTCGCGAGCCCAGCTTGTGTCCGTGGGCCCCCGGGAGCGGGAGTCAGAGTTCGCCGTCGTCCACGCCATCTACTGGGCGGCCTGCAACGCGGCCGATGCGGGGCCTTTGCTCCTGACCGTGGACGACGTCCACCTCTGCGACGCCCCCAGCCGCAGATTCCTCCACTACCTGGCTCGCCGGCTCGACGGCGTCGGGATCGCCCTCGTGGTCGCGGCCCGCCCGGGCGAGGAGGACCAGGGATGGTCGGACCCGCTGGCCGCCTCTGCCGGGCGGATCCTCCACCCGGCACTGTTCTCCGCGGTCGGCTCCGAACGGTTCGTCCGGGACCGAGCCGGTGGAACGCCGAGCACCGCCTTCGTGGCGGCCTGCCACCGGGCCAGCGGCGGCAACCCGTTCCTGCTGACCGAACTGCTGGTGGCCGTCCGCTCCGACGGGCTCGGCTGGGACGACGCCGCAGCCGCGTCGGTGGCCTCGCTCAGCCCCCGAGGAGTGAACCGGTCGGTGCTGCTCCGCCTCCACGGCCTGGCGGCACAGGCCACCCGGCTTGCGCGAGCCATCGGGACCTTCGGCGAGACGGCCACCCTCCGCCAGGCCGCCCAGGCGGCCGGAGTGGGCACTCAAGAGGCGGCCGAGCTGTGCGACAGGCTGGTCCGCGCCGGCGTGCTCGCTCCAGGGCGACCCCTCTCGTTCGTGCACCCCGTCATCGGCGAGGCCATCCGTGACGACACCCCGCACGCGGAGCGGGCCCGGCTGCACCGCTCGGCCGCCGAGCTGCTGGCGGCCGACGGGGCCTCACCCGACCAGGTGGCGATCCACCTGGTCCTCACCGACGAAGCCGCCGATCCTTGGGTAGCAGAGGTCCTCTGGGCCGCCGCCCGGCTGGCGCGCGACCGGGGAGCCCCCGACGTCGCCGCGCGCTGGCTCGCCCGGGCGCTCGCCGAGGGAGTCTCGCCGGTCCCGCCGGCCCTCCTGCGGGACCTGGGCGAGGCCGAGTGGCTGGCCGGTCAGCCGATGCTGGCCCTGGGTCATCTCCGGGCGGCGGCCGCGGCCACCAACGACCTCGCGGACCGGGCGGCCATCAGCCTGCTGCTGGCCCGCGTCCAGGGGTCCCTGGCCGACGTGGTCGGAGCGGGCGCCACCATCGACGGCGTCCTGGCCGACCGGGACCGACTGCCGGCCGCCGCGGTGCTGCGCCTGGAGGCCGAAGCAGCGACGTACCAGCTGCTGAACAAGGTGGATGCCGACGACGTCGCCGACCGGCTGGGCCCGCTTGCCACGGACGCCTGCGACAGCGTGGCGGCCCTGTTCATCCAGTGCAGCATGGCCGCCACCCGGCTGCTCAAAGGCAGCGCGGCGGAAGCCGTCGGCTTTGCCCGACTGGGGCTGGCCGACAGCCGCCTGCTCGACGAAGGGGCCGGCGCGTCGTTCCCGTTCCTCGCCGCCCTGACCGCCTTCAGCATGGCCGAGGACCAAGAAGAGGCCGCTGGCGTGTTCGAGCGGGCCCTGCAGCACACCCGGGATCGCGGAGCCACGACCGCCTTCACCTACGTCTGCGGCACCGCCGCCATCGGCGCCTGGATCAGCGGGGATCTTCGTCGCTGTGAGCAGATGGCCCGCGAGGCCCTCGACCCGGACTTCCCCGCCGGGTACGCGCAACCGATCCTGCACGCCTACCTGGCTCTGGCCCTGATGGAGCAGGGGGATCTGGACGGCGCTGCCCGGTCCGTGGACGCGAGCGGCCTCGACCGGGCGCCGTTGGCGGTCTCGCAGTCCCTCCACGCCGCCTACGCCTGCGGCCGGCTGCTCCACCTCCAGGGTCGCCCGCATGCGGCCGTTCAGGTGCTCCGTTGCCAGGGCGACCCCGAACAGGCCGAGAACCACCTGCCGCACCCACCCTGGCGGCTGGAAGCCGCTAGCTGCCACCTCGATCTGGGCGACACCGCACGAGCGGCGCAGTTGGTGAAGGAGCACGCCATCCACGCGGAACGGTGGGGCACCACCGCGGCCCGCGGCGCCTCCCGCCGGATGGAGGCACTGACCCTTGCCAGCACAGCCCGGCTGGCCGGCCTCACTGCCGCCGCGACCCTCCTCGCACGTTCCCCCGCTCGGCTCGACTGGGCCCGTTGCCAACTAGACCTCGGGATGGCCCACCGGGCTGCGGGTCAGATCCCCGAGGCCCGCGTGGCCCTGCGAGCAGCCTACGACGGCGCCGGCCAGTGCGGCTCGGCCGTGCTGGCCGAGCAGGCCCGCACCGAGCTGCTCGCAGCCGGCACCCGGCCGCGCCGACAGCAGATGACCGGACTGCACGCGTTGACGGCCAGCGAACGGCGGGTCTGCGACCTGGCCGCCGCCGGGTTGACCAACTCTCAGATCGCCCAGCGGCTGTTCGTCACCCGATCGACGGTCGAAAAGCACCTGGGTCACGCCTACGACAAGCTCGGCGTCACCTCCCGGGAGGGCCTTCCCGACCTCTTGATGAAGGAGTAAGAGCCGGTGATGGGCGCCCGGCGCCGCGGATCGAGGGTCCTGCGGCCTCGCGGAAGGTTCCGGGATAGCTCGCAACGCACCGATGTTCGTCCTGTCCGGCACCTGCTTGTCGGGCTCTTTCGCTTCGGCGAGCGGCACAACGCTCGAAGCCGGGCGCCAACGAGAGCGTCGCCGGTGGGCGTGGGGACAATCACGAGAAAGCGCGATCGGCGATTGCAGAACGCGAGAGTCGCTGATCGTCCGCAGTGCGGTAGAGGAGGCGGCCTCGTATGGAATGTGCCGCACCCAACAGGGCGCTGTCACAGTGCCGGGGCTCCGCTCCGGCGCGCTATGTCGGAAGCCCGATGTCCGCGAAGGTGACCGGCCGGCTGCACACGCTGACCTCGGCACCGCTGAAGCCCTGTACGCGACATGAGATCCCAAGACGCGCCACGTCTGCGAGGAAGGCTGCCTCGGAGAGCCCCGCGGGGCCCTGGATCACCGGTGTGTCCGCGTACTCTGCGCGAGCGGTCGGCGTCGGCGGGACGAAGATCCAGGCCTGGCGGCGGGCGGGGGCCGAGCGCACCGCGCTCATCACCGCGGGCAAGCGGTCTGGGCTCGGCGGCGCGTCGGTGATCGAG
>JAJZWW010000307.1 GCA_021846485.1 Actinomycetes bacterium | reverse complement strand
GGGGTCGCCGCGCTCCAGCCGGGCGGACACCGCCCGGCTCTCGGAGCCGCCCACCCGCACCGTCGCTGCCGACGGGTGGCCGGTGACACCGACCTCGTCCTCGCGGTCCCGGCACGCCAGGCGCACCACGCACTCCGCCGGCGGCCCGCCCAGGCGCCAACCGCCCGGGCGGCTCCAGAGGTCGGCGGCCGGCGGGTCGGCGGCGGGCCGCAGCAACCGGTAGGTGGCGGCAGCGACCATCACCTCGTCGGGCACGGCCCCCCCGGCCAGCTCCCCGAGGTCCCGCTCGACCAGACCGGTGTCCAACCGGCCGGCCACCACGTCGGGGTGCGCGAGGAGCCGCCGCAGGAACCCGATGTTGGTGACCACCCCGAGGGCGACGGTCGAGGCGAGGGCGGCGTCCAGGCGGGCGAGGGCCTCGGAGCGGTCGGCGCCGTGGGCGACGACCTTGGCGAGCATCGGGTCGTAGTGCGTGCCGACGACGTCGCCGGCGGCGACGCCGGAGTCGACCCGCACGCCGGGATGTCGGTCGGGGTCCGGCTCGCACCAGGCGGCCAGGCGGCCCGCGGAGGGCACGAAGCCCCTCGCGGGGTCCTCGGCGTAGACCCGGGTCTCCACCGCGTGGCCGCGGGCGTGCACGCCGGCCTGGTCGAAGCCGAGCGGCTCGCCGGCCGCCACCCGCAGCTGCCACTCGACCAGGTCGATGCCGGTGACCGCCTCGGTGACCGGGTGCTCGACTTGGAGGCGGGTGTTCATCTCCATGAAGAAGTGCTCCTCGGGCCGGTCGGCGGAGACGATCAGCTCGACCGTGCCCGCCCCCACGTAGCCGACCGCCCGGGCGGCCTCCATCGCGCTCGCGCCCATGGCCGCCCGTAGGTCCTCGCCGAGCAGCACCGAGGGGGTCTCCTCGACCACCTTCTGGTGGCGCCGCTGAAGGCTGCACTCCCTCTCCCCGAGGTGCACGCCGTGGCCGTGGGCGTCGAAGAGCACCTGGATCTCGATGTGGCGGGGGCGCTGCACCCATCGCTCGACGAGGAGGGTGTCGTCGCCGAAGGCGCCCCGGGCCTCCCGGCGGGCGGCGGCGATCGCCGCGGGGAGGGCGCCAGGATCGTCGACCCGGTGCATCCCCTTGCCCCCTCCCCCGGCGCTCGGCTTGAGCAGCACGGGCAGGCCGACTTCGAGGGCGGCGGCAACCAGCTCCTGGTCGGAGAGGCCCGCGCCGCTGCGCCCGGGAACGACCGGCACGCCGGCCGCCGAAACGGTCTGCTTGGCCCGGATCTTGTCGCCCATCGCCTCGATGGCCGCGGCCGGCGGGCCGACGAAGGCGATCCCCGCGTCGGCGCAGGCCGCGGGGAGCGCCGGGTTCTCCGACAAGAAGCCGTACCCCGGGTGGAGCGCGTCGGCACCCACCGCCCGCGCCGCGGCAACGACCGCCGCCACGTCCAGGTAGCTGCGGGTCGGCTCGGCCGGCCCGAGGCGGACGGCGACGTCGGCCTCCCGGACGTGGCGGGCGCCGGCGTCGGCGTCGCTGTAGACCGCCGCGGCCTCGATCCCCATCCGCCGTAGGGTGCGGATCACCCGCAGTGCGATCTCCCCTCGGTTGGCGACCAGCACGCAGGAGAGCACGTCGCTCACATCCGGAACACGCCGTAGCCGACCGGCCCGAGCGGCGCGCCGCCGGCGGCGGCCAGGGCCAAGCCGAGCACCGTCCGGGTCTCCAGCGGGTCGATGATCCCGTCGTCCCACAGCCGGGCGGTCGAGTAGTAGGGATTGCCCTGGCGCTCGTACTGTTCGCGCACCGGCGCCTTGAAGGCCTCCTCCTCGCCGGCCGGCCAGGTCTCGCCGCGGGCCTCGAGTTGGTCCCTGCGGATCGTGGCGAGCACCGAGGCCGCCTGCTCGCCACCCATCACCGAGATGCGGGCGTTGGGCCACATCCACAAAAAGCGCGGGTCGTAGGCCCGACCGCACATCGAGTAGTTGCCGGCCCCGAAGCTGCCGCCGACGACCACGGTCAGCTTGGGCACCCGGGCGCAAGCGACCGCGGTGACCATCTTGGCGCCGTGCTTGGCGATGCCCGCCGCCTCGTAGTCCCGCCCCACCATGAACCCGGCGATGTTCTGGAGGAACACGAGGGGCACCGTCCGCCGGTCGCAGAGCTGGACGAAGTGCGCCCCCTTGAGCGCCGACTCCCCGAACAGCACGCCGTTGTTGGCGACCACGCCCACAGGGTGGCCGTGCACGTGGGCGAAGCCGGTGACGAGGGTCGGCCCGTACTCCTGCTTGAACTCCGCGAAGCGGCTCCCGTCGACCACCCGGGCGATCAACTCCCGGACGTCGTAGGGGGTGCGGGGGTCGACCGGCACCACGTCGTAGAGCTCCTCGGGGTCGGCGGCCGGCTCCTCGGGCTCGACCACCTCCCAGGGGGGCGCCGGCGCGCCGGGCAGGGTGGCGACGATCTCCCGCAGCCTGCGCAAGGCGTCCGCGTCGTCGTCGGCGAGGTGGTCGACGACACCACTGCGCCGGGCGTGAAGCTCCCCACCGCCGAGCTCCTCGGCGGACACGACCTCCCCGGTGGCCGCCTTCACGAGGGGAGGCCCGCCGAGGAAGATCGTCCCCTGGCCGGCGACGATCACCGCCTCGTCGCTCATCGCCGGCACGTAGGCCCCGCCCGCGGTGCAGCTGCCCATAACCGCGGCGATCTGCGGTATGCCGAGCGCGGAGAGGGTCGCCTGGTTGTAGAAGATCCGCCCGAAGTGCTCCCGGTCGGGGAACACCTGGTCCTGCTCGGGCAGGAACGCTCCACCGGAGTCGACCAGGTAGATGCACGGCAGCCGGTTGGCCCGGGCGACCTCCTGGGCCCGGAGGTGCTTCTTCACGGTCATCGGGTAGTAGGTGCCGCCCTTCACCGTCGCGTCGTTGGCGACCACCACGCAGCGGCGGCCGGCGACCATGCCCACGCCGGTGATGATCCCCGCCCCGGGGGCCTCGCCGTCGTACATCCCCCAGGCGGCCAGCGGGGACAGCTCGAGGAACGGGGAGCCCGGGTCGCAGAGCTGGTCGACGCGGCGGCGGGGAAGGAGCTTGCCCCGCTCCACGTGGCGGCGGCGGGCGGCCTCCGGCCCGCCGAGCGCGACGAGCGCGGTCGCCTCCCGGAGCTGCGCGACCAGGGACCGGTGGGCCTCGGCGTTGGCCCGAGCCGTCTCGGAACGACGGTCGGGGGAGGATCCGAGGACGCGGCCGCAAGTCTCCGCCGGCAGCGGGGTCATCGAGGGGTCAGCGACCGGTCCACGCCGGCGGGCGCTTCTCGATGAAGGCGGTCAGCCCCTCGCGGAAGTCTTCGCTGCCCATGGCGGCGGCCATCGACCGCTCCGAGAGCTCCCAGCCTCGCTCCTCGTCGACGCCGGCGGCGTCGAGCATCGCCCGCCGGGACTCGCGCACCGCCACGGGGGCGTTGACGGTGATCCTCCTGGCCAGCTCCCGGGCGGCGTCGAGCGCCCCGCCGGCGGGGCAGAGCCGGTTGACCAGCCCGTAGCGGTGGGCGGCCCCCGCGTCGACGGGATCCCCGGTGAGCGCCCACTCCATCGCCACGTTGAACGGGATCCGCCGGGGGAGGCGGAACAGTGCCCCCCCGGCGGCGACCAGGCTGCGCTTGACCTCGGGGATCCCGAAGCTCGCCGCCTCCGACGCGACGACCAGGTCGCAGGACAGCACGATCTCGGTGCCGCCGGCCAGGGCGGCCCCGTCGACCGCGGCGACGAGCGGCTTGGTCCGGACACGCCGGGTGATCCCCGCGAAGCCTCCCCGGGAAGTGCCGAGCTCGGCGAAGCGGCCGGCGTTGATCATCTTCAGGTCGGCGCCGGCGGAGAACACCGGCGGCACCCCGGTGAGTATCCCGACCCAGAGGGCGTCGTCGCCCTCCAGGCGGTCGATGGCTGCCTCGATCCCCTGGGCGACGACGTCGTCGACCGCGTTGCGGGCCTCGGGCCGGTCGATGGTGGCGACGAGGAGGTGGCCCTCGACGGTGACGTCGACGCCGCTCATCGGGTCACTTCGGCTGGAGGCGGGCGCCGCCGTCGATGCGGATCACCTCGGCGTTCATGTAGCTGTTGGAGAGCAGCTCGACCGCCAGCGCGGCGAACTCCTCGGGGCGGCCGAGGCGCTCGGGAAAGAGCACGTCGCGCTTGAGCTTCGACTTGAGCTCCTCGGCGTTCCCGCCGTAGCCGTAGATCGGCGTGTCGATGAGCCCGGGGGCGATCGTGTTGACCCGGATCCCGACGACCGCGAGGTCACGGGCGAGCGGCAGGGTGAGGCCCACCACCCCGCCCTTGGAGGAGGAGTAGGCGACCTGGCCGATCTGGCCGTCGAACGCGGCGAGCGAGGCGACGTTGACGATCGCCCCCCGCTCGCCGTCGGCGAGGGGCTCGGTGCGGCTCATCGCGGTCGCCGCCAGCCGGGCCACGTTGAACGTCCCGACCAGGTTGACCTCGATCACCCTCCGGT
>JAJZWW010000306.1 GCA_021846485.1 Actinomycetes bacterium | reverse complement strand
GACATCAACGTCAGGCTCCTATCAGGTCACGTCCGCCCCGCCCGGCCGGTGCGGGGAGTTGCTGATGCCTCCCCGGCTCCGGCTGACGAATCGGAGTAAGGACACGCCTTGGGGGCGGTCAGCCACGGTCGCGAGCCCGAGCGAGGTCGTGCTCCACCTGAACCGCTCTTACAGCCAGGACTGGTACACCAACAACCAGCTGACCCAGATCGTCCCCCTTCCCCAACAGGCCTGGGACGTGGAGAGCCTCGGCGGCAAGGTGGGCAACTACGACCTCGGCTCCGCCGGCGCAGGCAAGGTGTTCCACTTCTTGTTCGACCAGTCGAAGACCGTCTCGACCTACTCGACCAATCCCCTGTGGAAAGTCGTCGACGGGCCCTGGGTGATCGACAGCTACAACCCGGCCACCTTCGAGACCGAGCTCAGCGCGAACCCCCGCTACAGCGGACCGGAGAAGCCGAAGCTGTCGCACTACGTCATCGAGGTGTTCACCAGCGCCACCTCGGAGGTCAACGCCCTCCGAGACGGCACCTTGGACTACGGCTACCTCCCCTTCAGCGACTACAAGCTCGCTCGGTACTTCGAGAGCCACGGCTACACGGTCGCCCCCTGGAAGCCGGATTTCACCCAGTGGGCGGAGCTCGGCTACACGAGCCCGACCTACGGCCCGCTCGTGCGCCAGCTGTACATCCGCCAGGCCCTCCAGCACCTGGTCGACGAGCCCCTCTACCTGAAGCAGGCGCTCCACGGCCTCGGCTACCTCACCTACGGCCCGGTCCCCAACATCCCCGACTCCCCCTACGTCACCCGCCAGGACAAGACCGACCCGGCACCTTACAACCCCCCTGCTGCGGCGTCCCTGCTCGAGGCACACGGCTGGACCAAGGGCGCGAGCGGCTACTTCCGCTGCACCAGGCCGGGTACGGGGACCGGGGAATGCGGCGCGGGGATCGCGAGGGGGCGCCGGCTCACGCTGCTGCTCATGTACGAAGTCCCTTCCCAGGCGCTCTCCGCCCAGGTCCAGGCGTACTCCAGCGCGGCCCGCCAGGCCGGGATCGACATCGTGCTGCAGCCGGAGTCCCCCAACTCGCAGTACGCGCTCGGCGGGGTGTGCCCACCGGGCCCGTGCAACTGGGGGATCCTCCTTTGGGTGTCGTGGGTGTGGAACTACGGTGAGCCGGCGATCCTGCCGACCGACGACGCGCAGTTCGGGAAGGGCAACTACTTCGGCGGGGGCTACTACTCGGCCCGGGCGCAAGCCCTCATCGACGCGGCGCACACCCACACCGGGCTGTCGTACGTCTTCTCGATCGAGAACTACCTGTCTCAGCAGATCGCCGCGCTGTGGTTCCCGACCGCCGACAACTCTGTGTCAGTGATCAAGAACAGCCTCCGGGGCTGGAGCCCGCAGAATCCCTTCGGCCAGCCCCGGCCGTCGCGGTGGTACTTTGTCTCGTGAACGCGAAGGCGACCGCAGTGCTCGTCGGGGGGCGGATCCTCGCCGACGTGTCGGGCCGGAGGTTCGTGGAGGCGCTGGCGATCGACGCCGACCGGGTCCTCGTCGCCGGCGGCCGCGAGGAGGTGGAAGGGCTGGTCGGGGGGTCCACCGAGGTGATCGACCTGGAGGGCCGGCTGGCGATGCCCGCGTTCGGCGACGCCCACATCCACGCGGTGGGCGGCGGGCTGGAGATGGCCCGTTGCAACCTGCTCGGCAAACGCACCCGGTCCGAGTGCCTGGAGGGGATCGCCGGCTACGCCGGGGGCCTCCCGCCCGACGCGTGGGTGCTCGGGGGCGGCTGGGCGATGGAGGCGTTCCCCGGCGGGCTGCCGCAGGGCAGCGACCTCGACGGGGTGTGCGGGGGACGCCCGGTGTTCCTGCCCAACCGGGACCACCACTCCGCCTGGGTGAGCACCGCCGCGCTCGAGCGCGCCGGCGTGGAGCGGGGCACGCCCGACCCGCCCGACGGCCGCATCGAGCGAGACGGCGCCGGCCGGCCGACCGGCGTGCTCCACGAGGGAGCGATGGGGCTGGTCTCCCGGCTCGTGCCGGCACCGAGCCGCGAGGAGCTGGTCGACGCCCTCGGTCTCGCCCAGTCCTACCTCGCCGGCCTCGGGGTCACCTTCTGGCAGGACGCGTGCATCGGCGACGCCCGCGAGCTCGGGGTCTTCGACGCCTACGACTGCTACGTCGCCGCGGCCGGCGACGGGCGGCTCCACGCCGACGTCGTCGGCGCCCTCTGGTGGGAGCGGCGACGCGGCCTCGCCCAGCTCGACGACCTCCTGACCCGCCGGGAGGGCGCGGGCCGCGGAGCCTTCCGCGCGGCGAGCGTCAAGATCATGCTCGACGGGGTGTGCGAGACGTTCACCGCGGCGATGACCGAGCCGTACCTAGGGCTCGGAGTGGGCCACGAGCACCCGAGGGGCAAGCTGTTCGTCGAGCCCGACGAGCTCACCGCGGCGGTCGGGGCTCTCGACGAGGCCGGCTTCCAGCTGCACTTCCACGCCCTGGGCGACCGGGCGGTCCACGTCGGCCTCGACGCCCTCGAGGCGTTGCCCCCCGCCCGGCGCGGCGCCGGCCGGCACCACCTCGCCCACCTGCAGTTCGTCCGCCCCGAGGACCTGGATCGCTTCGCGCGGGTCGGCGCGACCGCGAACTTCCAGCCGCTGTGGGCGTGCCGAGAGCCGCAGATGGAGGAGCTGACGTTGCCCTTCGTCGGGGACGAGCGCGCCGAGTGGCAGTACAGCATCGGCTCGCTGCGCTCCCGGGGCACGCCGCTCGCCTTCGGCAGCGACTGGCCGGTGTCGAGCCCCGACCCGATCCAGCAGGTCCACGTGGCGGTCAACCGGCGGCTCTCGACCCGCCTCGGGCGGGCCGGGACCGCCGAGACCGAGGTGCCGTTCAGGCCGGAGGAGGCGGTCGGCGTGTGGGACGCGGTGTCCGCGTTCACCGAGGGCGTCGCCCGGGTCAACCGCCGGGAGGGCCACCTCGGCTGCCTGCTCCCCGGTGCCCGGGCCGACGTCGTGGTCCTCGACCAGGACATCTTCGCCATCCCCCCCGCAGAGATCGGCGACACCTCGGTGGTCCACACCCTCGCCGCCGGGCGCGTCGTGCACCCCGGGCTGTGAGCGCGGCGCCGGGCGGGCGGGGCGCAGCGGAGCGGCGGGCGACGCTCGCCGACTGGCAGGAGGCGCCGGGCAACCGCTGGAGCTTCTGCCACGTGAGCGAGCTGATCCCCACCGCGCGGGTCAGTCGCGGCGAGGCGCCGGTGAGGCCGCTCGAGGCCGGCCCGCCGCTCGCCCTCGACGCGGTCCGAGTCGAGCACCGGGGGCGGCGGCTCAGCGTGCGCGCGGTGCTGGAGGAGGGCTACGGCGACGCCCTCGCGGTCGTCGCCGGCGGGCGGCTCGTCGCCGAGTGGTACGGGCCGGAGATGCACCCCGGGCGTACCCACCTGCTCATGTCGGTGTCCAAGTCGCTCACCGCGACGCTCGCCGGCGTCCTCGCCGGCGAGGGGCTGCTGCGACCCGAGGACCTGGTCGGTGACCACGTCGAGGCGCTGCGTGCCACCAGCTTCGAGGGCTGCAGTGTCCGGGACCTGCTCGACATGCGCGCCGGGACGAGCTTCGGGGAGGACTACGACGACCCGGCCTCCGATGCCCGCCGCTACGAGCAGGTGAGCTCCTGGCGACCCCGCAGCGACCCGGGCCTCCCCCCCGACCTCTACTCCTACATCCCCGGGCTCGCCAACGCCGGCGCCCACGGAGGTCGCTTCGACTACCGCTCGATACTCACCGACGTGCTCGGGTGGGTGCTCGAGGAGGCCGCCGGGGCCCGCTTCGCGGACCTGCTCTCCGAGCGGCTCTTCGCCCGGATCGGCGCCGAGCACGACGCCGAGGTCACCGTCGACGAGGGAGGTTTCGCCCTGGCCGACGGAGGGATCTGCACGACGCTGCGGGACCTCGCCCGCCTCGCCGCGCTCCAACTCGACGGCGGGGTCGCCGGCGGGCACCAGGTCGTCCCCCGGGCATGGATCGACGAGACGACCGCCAGGAGCGACGAGCTGGTCGACGCCTACCGCCACGGTGCCGGCGTGGCGCACCCCGGCGTCGAGATGTACCACAACAACTGGTGGGTGCACGACACCGCCGGGCAGGTCTACTCCGGCCTCGGGATCCACGGCCAGCTGCTCCACGTGGACCGCCGTGCCGGGGTGGCGGTGGTCTGGTTCTCCACCTGGCCGACCGCCCTCGACCGGGCACTCCACGACCTGCAGCTCGCCACGGCCGCCGCGCTGGTGAGAGCGGCCGGCGAGGCTCGCGGCGGGCCCCGGCCCGGCTCGGGCGGCTCCGGCGGCTAAGGTCCACGCTCCGCCCGACAGCGAGGAGACATCGACCCATGGCCACCTACGAGGGCTACTGCGTGAAGTGCAAGCAGAAGCGGGAGTTCGACGGCCAGGAGGTCACCCTCGCCAACGGCCGGCCCGCCGCCCAGGGGACCTGCCCGGTGTGCGGTACCAAGATG
>JAJZWW010000305.1 GCA_021846485.1 Actinomycetes bacterium | reverse complement strand
CTGGCCACGACGGGGGGCGCGAGCCGATCGCCGTCCTCTTCGGTGGCACTACCGCCGAACGCCAGGTGTCGGTGCTCTCGGGCACCAACGTATGGCTCAAGCTGCTCCACTCGGAGCGCTACGACCCCCGCCCGGCGCTGCTCGACCGGGACGGGGCGGTGTGGCTCCTCTCCTACCCGACGGCCCTTCGCCACACCGCCGAGGAGATCGCCACAGCCTGCGAGGCGGCAGTCGCCGGCCAACCCGTCGCCGAGCGCCTCGCCGCCGACGTCGCCGCCCGCCTCCACCTGGAGGCCTGGCAGCGCAGCGCCGTCGGGGAGCGGCCCCGCAAGGTGACCCTCGCGGAGCTGGCGGCGACCCACCGGTTCGTGTTCAATGCCCTGCACGGCGGGGCCGGCGAGGACGGCACCATACAGCGGCGTCTCGACGACCTCGGGGTCGCCTACAACGGCTCGGGTCCCGGTGTGTCGGCGCTCGCCATGGACAAGGAGCGCACCGGGCGGGCGGTGACCGCCGCGGGGATCCCCGGCGTGGGCAGCGCCCCTCGGGTCCGGGTCGACCTGCCCGCCGACCCCGCGGCGACCTGGGCGACGGCAGTGGGTGTGTGCGGCACTACCACCCTCGTGGTCAAGCCACTCGCCGATGGCTGCTCTGCCGGGGTCGTGCCCCTCGCGGGGGAGCTCGAGCTCGCCGCCTACCTGGAGCACCTCCGCCGGGGTGTCGGCCGCATACCCGCGGGGACTTTCTCCGAGCTGGCCTGCGACCAGGTGGTCGAGCTACCTCCCGGAGGGGTCGACACGCTGCTGCTCGAGGCGTTCGTCGCCACCGACCGGGTGAGCGTCGAGGCCGGTCCCGGCGGCACGAGCCGGTTGCAGTGGCCGGCCGGGAGCGGCTGGGCGGAGGTCACCGTCGGCGTACTCGGCCCCGCCGGCGACCTGAGGGCCCTCCCGCCGAGCATGACGATCGCCACCGCCGGGGTGCTCAGCTTGGAGGAGAAGTTCATGGGCGGGACCGGGATCAACATCACCCCGCCCCCCGGGCCGCCCATCGGCCGGTTCCGGCCCGAGGCGGTGAGCGTGGTGCGTCGGCGGATCGAGGAGGTCGCCGAGGTGCTCGGTGTCGAGGGGTACGCCCGCGTCGACGCCTTCGTGCACGTCGAGTCGGGCGAGGTGATCGTGATCGAGGCCAACACCCTGCCCGCCCTCACCCCCTCCACCGTGCTCTATCACCAGGCCCTCGCCGACGACCCGCCCCTCTACCCCCGCCAACTGCTCGAGCGGATCATCGAGCTCGGCCGGGAGCGCCGGGCGGTGCCGGCGTGAGCGGCAGGTTCGGACCGGCGGCCCGCTTCGTCTACGCCGGCTACGAGCTCGACCCCGCTGGCGGTCGGCTGGTCGTCCGCTACGAGCTCGACGGGCAGCGCTTCGCCGAGCGCTTCACGATCCCCGCCGGGTCGGCCGCCTGGTCGTCGCCCGCCGCGGCCGAGGCGGCCCGGCTGCTCGGCCTCCTCGCCGGCGTCTCCTACTACAAGGCGGGAGCACCCCCGGTCGTCGACCTGGGGGACACCCCGACGCGCCCCGGCGACAACGCGCTGCTCGGCGCCTTCTACCGCGACGGGCTGGGCGAGATGGCCTACCGCAACGGCCTCGACCTGACCGGCCTGCAGATCGTGGGGGGCCGCCAGCTCGACGACGACCCCATCCCCTGGTCCGGGGGTAGCTCCGGTCGCCCGCTCGTGCCCTTCGGTGGGGGCATCGACTCGATCGTGACCGTCGAGGAGCTCCGCAGCCGCCACCCGCAGACGAGCCTGTTCGTCGTGTCCCGCGAGGGGGACCGCTTCGCGGCGATCGAGGGCGCCGCCGCGGTCACCGGGCTGCCGGTGGTGCGCGCGGAGCGGTCGCTCGACCCGGCGATCCTCGCCCCCCGCCCCGGGTGGCTCAACGGGCACGTGCCGGTCACCGGGATCCTCTCGGCGGTGGCCGTTCTCGCCGCGGTCCTCGGCGGGCACGACGCGGTGGTCATGGCCAACGAGTGGTCCGCCTCCGCCGGCAACCTGACCCTGCCCGACGGGCGGGTCGTCAACCACCAGTGGTCCAAGAGCGAGGCCTTCGAGGAGCTGTTCGCGGTCCAGCTGGGCCGCTGCCTCGCCCCGCCCCCGGCGTACTCGTCCTACCTGCGCTCCTGGAGCGAGCTGCGGGTCGCCCGGCGCTTCGCCGAGCTCGGCGCATACCACCGGGTGTTCCGCAGCTGCAACCGGGCCTTCGCCCTCGATCCCACCCGCCGCCTGGAGCACTGGTGCGGGCGTTGCGACAAGTGCTGCTTCATCGACCTGGTGCTCGCCCCGTTCCTGCCGGCCACCACCCTCGCAGCGGTCTTCGACGGCCACGAGCCCCTCGTCGACCCCGGCGCCGAGCCCGCCTTTTCCGCCCTGCTCGGCCTGTCGGGGGACCGCAAGCCCTGGGAGTGCGTGGGCGAGGTGGGGGAGTGCCGGGCGGCAGCCGCCCTCGCCGCTGCCCGCCCCGACCGCTCGGGCACGGCGCTCCTCCAGGCGCTCGTCTCGCGCCTGCCCGCCCGGACGGCCGCGGAGGCGGACCGGCTCCTCCAGCCGCTCGGGGCTGGTGCCGGCACCGCTGCCGGCGCCGCTGCCGGCGGACCGCCCGGCGGGGTGCCGAGTGCCTCCCGAGGAGGCTCCGCCGCCCCCCCCGACGCCGACGACGATGCCGCCCGCCCTGTCGTGGGCTGACCTCTCCGGCGCCCGCGTCGGGGTGTGGGGCGCCCGGGTGGAGGGCGCCGCCAACCTCCGGCGGCTGGCCGCCGCGGGCGTGGTGCCTGCCGCCGTCGTGGACGACGCCGAGCCTGGCCCGGTAGAGGGCCACCCGGTCCTGACCACCGCCGCCGGCGGGCTCGCCGCCCTGGCCGCCTGCGAGGTGGTCGTGAAGAGCCCGGGCATCAGCCGGCACCGAGCGGAGGTCGCCGACCTGGAGGCCGCCGGGGTGGTGGTCACCGGTGGCCTCGCCCTCTGGCTCGTTGGGGTAGGCGGCGAGGCGGTGGTGGCTATCACCGGCTCCAAGGGCAAGAGCACCACGACTGCCGTAGCCGGGCACCTGGCGGCCGGCCTCGGGCGCCGGCCGTTCGTCGGCGGCAACCTCGGCTCGCCCCCCTGGGACCCCGCAGCACCCCGGCCACCGGGTGGGCCCGACCTGTGGGTCGTGGAGGTCTCGAGCTTCCAGGCGGCCGACGTCGCCCGCTCCCCCCGGGTCGTGGTGGTCACCGCCTTGTCCCCGGACCACCTCGACTGGCACGGGGACGTCGAGACCTACTATGCCGACAAGCTCTCCCTCTGCCACCAGCCGGGCGCGACGGTCAGCGTGGTCAACGGGGACGACCCCGAGTTGCGCGCCCGGTCGCACCTGCTCGGACCGCGGGTGCGCTGGGTGCGCCTGGACCAGAGGGGATCGGCGCCAGGGGGTGCGCTCCGGCGGACTGCTCGGTCGCCGGCGGGTGAGGGCGCGGCGGGTGAGGGCGCGGCGGGTGAGGGCGGGCTCTCCGGCAGGCCGGGTTGGGGCGCGCCGGGGTGGACCGCGGCGCTCGGCCTGGTCGGGGCACACAACGCCCGCAACGCCTTGATCGCCGCCGCCGCCCTCCAGGAGGCCGGAGTCTCGGGGGCCGACGACCCCGACCGGCTCGTTCGCGCCGCGGCGGGCTTCGAGCCGCTCCCGAGCCGCCTGCAGCAGGTCGCCGAGGTGGGCGGGGTGCGCTTCTTCGACGACAGCCTGTCCACCAACGTGGCCCCCACGCTCGCCGCGCTCGAGGTGTTCGCCGACGAACGCGTCGCCCTCCTCGCCGGGGGCCACGACCGGGGGCTCGACTACGCGCCGCTCGCTGCCGCCCTGCTCGACCGGGCCGCCCCTACCCTGCTGCTCGCCCTGCCCGACAACGGATCCCGCATCGTCCTAGCGGTCGACGCGACCCGCCGGGCCAGGGTGGTCGAGGGCGCCGGCGCCGGCCGGCCCGGTGGGCGAGCGGGCTGCGCTGAGCGGTCGGGCTCGGGGATCGTTGGCGGGGGAGCCGGGACGGCCGGCGGGGCAGCCGGGACGGGCCTCGAGGTGCGGCCGGTCGCCGACCTGGCCGAGGCGGTGGCCTACGGCTGGGGGTGGGCCCGCCCCCGTGGGGTGGTGCTGCTCTCGCCAGCGGCGGCCAGCTTCGGGCGCTTCCGCGATTACCGCGACCGCTCTGCGGCGTTCGCCCGGGCGGTCGGCGCGCTGACGGGTGCCGGCGGGGGGGCTGAGCGCTGGCGGGGGGGCGCCGGCGGGGGGGCTGAGCGCTGGCGGGGGGGCGCCGGCGGGAGCGGCGGGGGCGGGACCTGATCGGCGGCGGGAGCGGCGGGGGCGGGACCTGATCGGCGGCGGGAGCGGCGGGGGCGGGACCTGATCGGCGGGTGACCGGGGGGCGGGCGCGGAGCTGGGGAGGGGGGGCGGGGGAACTGGGGGGCGGGGGCCGAGGTGGGGAGCGGGGAGCGG
>JAJZWW010000304.1 GCA_021846485.1 Actinomycetes bacterium | reverse complement strand
AGATGCGCGACGCCGCGACGGACCTCCGCTTCGAGTACGCCGCCCGCCTGCGCGACGAGATCGCCGACCTCCGCCGGGAGCTGGCGGAGCTTCCCGGCCCGGCCGGATCGACTCGGGCCGCGCCGGGCTAGCTTCGGCAACGACCAGCCGACCAGCGGGAACGTCCGAGTCCTTCTACGACGGGCCGCTGCAGCCGGCGGAGGCCAGGGGGCCGACGCCCTGGTCGAGCTGTGCCGCCAGGGGCTCGCCGGCGGCCTCGGCGACGGCGACGAGGGAGGCCATACGGTGACCCGGGTGCTGGTCCATGTCGACGCCGAGGTCCTCTCCGACCCCGAGCGGCCCGGCTGCTCGTACCTCCCGGGCATCGGGGCCCTATCCGCCCACGGGGCGCGCCGGCTGGCGTGCGACGCGGCGGTCAGCGAGGCGGTCTACCACCCTGAGGGGCGGGTCGAGCCCGCAGCTGCGACCCGCCGCGGCGAGCGCTACGACCTGGGCATGGCCATCACCGTCCTACAGCAAGCCACCGGCCACGTCAGTCCCTGACCGGGGGTCGGTCGAGGGTCGAGTACCCGGTATCGAACAGGTGTTCGCTGGTACGCTTGCGGGGTGGATCAGAAGCTGGTCGTGCGCGGGGCGCGCGAGCACAACCTGCGCAACGTCTCCCTGGAGCTCCCCCGCGACAAGCTGATCGTCTTCACCGGGCTGTCCGGGTCGGGCAAGAGCTCGCTGGCCTTCGACACGATCTACGCCGAGGGCCAGCGTCGCTACGTCGAGTCGCTGTCGAGCTACGCCCGGCAGTTCCTCGGGCAGATGGACAAGCCCGACGTGGACTTCATCGAGGGCCTGTCGCCGGCGATCTCCATCGACCAGAAGTCGGCGTCGCGCAACCCCCGTTCGACGGTCGGGACGATCACCGAGGTCTACGACTACCTCCGGCTGCTGTACGCCCGGATCGGGGTGGCCCACTGCCCCGAGCACGGGGTGGCGGTGTCCCGCCAGACCCCCCAGCAGATCGTCGACCGGATCCTGGAGCTGCCCGACGGCACCCGCTTCCAGGTGCTCGCACCGGTGGTGCGGGGACGCAAGGGCGAGTACCAGAGCCTGCTCGAGGAGCTGGCCGGACAGGGCTACAGCCGGGCGCGCATCGACGGGGAGGTCCACGAGCTCGGCTCGCCGCCCAAGCTCGCGCGCTACGAGCAGCACACCATCGAGGTGGTCGTCGACCGGCTGGTCAGGCGTGACGGCATCGAGCGGCGCCTGACCGACTCGCTCGAGACCGCCCTGCGCCTGGCCGAGGGGATCGCCGAGGTGCAGGTCGTGCCCCGCGACGGGGAGGGGGACGAGGAGGTGCTGACCTTCTCCCAGCACCTGGCCTGCCCGGTAGACGGCCGCTCCTTCGACGAGCCGGCGCCCCGCAACTTCTCGTTCAACTCCCCCTACGGCGCCTGCCCGACCTGTGACGGCCTCGGCACCCGCTTCGAGGTCGACCCCGAGCTGGTCGTCCCCGACCCCGACCGCTCGATCGCCGACGGGGCGGTCGCCCCGTGGTCCGGGGCCCGGGGGGAGTACTTCGGCCGGGTGCTCGAGGCGGTGTGCGCGGCGTACGGGATCTCGCCGCTGGCGCCCTGGAGGCAGCTGAAGCGGGCCGACCAGAGAGTCGTCCTCCACGGGTCGGGGACCAAGCAGATCCACGTCCAGTACCGCAACCGCTACGGCAGGACCCGCTCCTACCACACCCACTACGAGGGCGTCGTGCCCTACCTGCAGCGCCGGCACGGCGAGGCCGAGTCCGACACGATGCGCGAGACCATCGAGGGCTACATGCGCGAGGTGCCCTGCCCGGCGTGCGGCGGGGCTCGGCTCAAGCCCGAGACGCTCGCGGTGACCGTCGCCGGGCACAACATCGACCAGCTCTGCGACCTGTCGCTGCGGGACGCCGCGGCGGCGATGGGCGACCTCGAGCTGTCCGAGCGGGACCACCTGATCGCCGACCGGGTGCTGCGGGAGATCCGGGCCCGGATGCAGTTCCTCCTCGACGTCGGCCTCGACTACCTGAGCCTCAACCGCTCGGCGGCGACCCTGGCGGGGGGCGAGGCACAGCGGATCCGCCTTGCCAGCCAGATCGGCAGCGGCCTGGTCGGGGTGCTCTACGTCCTCGACGAGCCGTCGATCGGGCTGCACCAGCGGGACAACCGAAAGCTGATCGACACCCTCCTGCGGCTGCGGGACCTCGGCAACACGGTGATCGTGGTGGAGCACGACGAGGAGACGATCCGCGTCGCCGACCACGTGGTCGACATCGGCCCGGGAGCCGGCGAGCACGGGGGCAAGGTCGTGGTGAGCGGCCCGGTGCCCGCCCTGCTCCGGGCGAAGGGGTCGATCACCGGGCAGTACCTCACCGGACGCCGGTTCATCCCGGTTCCGGCGATGCGCCGCGAGGCCTCGGGGTACCTCACGGTGCGCGGTGCCCGGGAGCACAACTTGAAAGACGTCGACGTGGACTTTCCCCTCGGCTGCGTGGTCGCGGTGACCGGCGTGAGCGGCTCGGGCAAGTCGACGCTCGTCAACGACATCCTGCTCCGGGCGCTCATGCAGAAGGTCTACCGGTCCAGGGAAGTCCCCGGCCGGCACAAGCGGATCGAGGGCACCGACGCCGTCGACAAGGTCATCAGCATCGACCAGTCGCCGATCGGGCGCACGCCGCGCTCCAACCCGGCGACCTACACCGGGGTGTTCGAGCACGTCAGGCGGCTCTTCGCGGCTACCACCGAAGCCAAGGTGCGCGGCTACCTGCCGGGGCGGTTCAGCTTCAACGTCAAGGGGGGCCGCTGCGAGGCGTGCGCCGGCGACGGGACCATCAAGATCGAGATGCACTTCCTGCCCGACGTGTACGTCCCCTGCGAGGTCTGCAAGGGGGCCCGCTACAACCGCGACACCCTCGACGTCACCTTCAAGGGGAGAAACGTCGCCGAGGTGCTCGACCTGCCCTGCGAGGAGGCCGCCGGGTTCTTCGCCAACCAGCCGGTGATCGCCCGCCACATGCAGACCCTCTGCGACGTCGGGCTCGGCTATGTGCGCCTCGGGCAGCCCGCGCCCACTCTCTCGGGGGGCGAGGCGCAGCGCATCAAGCTGGCGTCGGAGCTGTCCAAGCGTTCGACCGGCCGCACCGTCTACGTGCTCGACGAGCCCACCACCGGCCTGCACTTCGAGGACGTGCGCAAGCTGCTCGGCGTGCTGTCCCGGCTGGTCGACCAGGGCAACACCGTGGTCGTCATCGAGCACAACCTCGACGTGATCAAGACCGCCGACTGGATCGTCGACCTCGGCCCCGAGGGCGGCGACGGGGGCGGGACCGTCGTCGTCGAGGGGACCCCCGAGCAGGTCGCCAAGACCCCCGAGAGCTACACCGGCCAGTTCCTCGCGCCACTGCTCGCCCACCAGGCCTGAGGATCGCGACCTGCCGGCGGAGGGCGCGGCGGGGGCCGGCGGTGGGCGGTGCGCCGATGTCGGGGAGGGCGCGCCAGGATGGTCCCATGCTGGCGCGCCCTCCCGTAGGCACGATCCCCGACACCCCGGGGTCCTACCAGTTCCGCGACCGGGACGGCCGGGTGATCTACGTGGGCAAGGCCAAGTCGCTGCGCAGCCGGCTGTCGAGCTACTTCCAGAGCCCGGCACACCTGGCGCCGCGCACCGCCCAGATGGTCGCCTCGGCGGGGAGCGTCGAGTGGATCCAGGTCCGCAACGACGTCGAAGCCCTCATGCTCGAGTACAGCCTCATCAAGCAGCACAAGCCCCGGTTCAACGTGAGGCTCCGGGACGACAAGAGCTACCCGTTCCTGGCGGTGACCGCCTCCGACGAGTGGCCCCGGGCGATGGTGCGCCGCGGCGCGAAGGACCGGGGAAGCCTCTACTTCGGTCCGTACGCCCACGCGTACGCGATCCGCGAGACGCTCGACTCGCTGCTGCGGACCTTCCCGATCCGCACCTGCAGCGACAGCAAGTTCCGGACCCACCAGCGCCAGGGCCGGCCCTGCCTGCTCTACCACATCGAGAAGTGCAGCGGGCCGTGCGTCTCGGCGGTCGAGCACTCCAGGTACGCGGGGATGGTCGACGAGCTGGTGGCGTTCCTGGAGGGCGACACCCAGCCGGTGGTCCGCCGCCTGGAGGCCGAGATGGCCGCCGCCTCCGAGGGCCTCGAGTACGAACGGGCGGCGCGGGTCCGGGACCGGCTGGCCGCGGTGCGCAAGGCCATCGAGAAGCAGCAGATGGTCACCGAGCGGGCCGAGGACCTCGACTGCTTCGGCCTGGCGGAGGACGAGCTCGAGGCGGCAGTGCAGGTGTTCTACGTCCGGCGGGGGAGGGTCGTGGGCCGCAAGGGCTTCGTCGTCGACAAGGTCGACGACCTCACCCCGGCCCAGCTCGTCGCCCAGGTGGTCGAGCAGCACTACGCGGAGACTCCCCTCGGGGTGCCCCCGCTCGTGGTCCTCCCGGTGGCGCCCGAGGGTGCGGAGGTGCTCGAG
>JAJZWW010000303.1 GCA_021846485.1 Actinomycetes bacterium | reverse complement strand
AGGAAACGACGGCTCACTCGGGCTGTTCCAGCAACGAAGCGCAGCCGGGTGGGGGACCGCCGCCCAAGAGCTGAACCCCGCCACCGCGACGGCCATGTTCGTACAGCACCTGATCAACCTCCCCGGCTGGCAGGCGATGGCGCCGTGGCTGGCTGCACAGGCAGTCCAGCGCTCAGCCTTCTCCGGTGGCTCGAACTACGCGAAGAACTGGGTGACAGCCGGGGCGATCCTCGCCTCGGTCACCGCCAGCTTCACAGCCGGCGGGTGCGGCGCCGGCCCTGCGGGCGGCCTGGTCGGCCCCGCCAGCTCCTACGGACTCCCGACCGGGTACACGATCCCCACGTCGGCGACGACCGCCGAGCGCCTGGTGCTCACCTATGCGCTCAGCAAGCTCGGCTCCCCCTACGTGTGGGGGGCCGCCGGGCCAACGACCTTCGACTGCTCGGGGCTGACGATGATGGCGTGGCGCCAGGCCGGGGTGAGCCTGGCGCACTACACGGTCTCCCAGATGCACGAGGGGCTCTCCGTCTCTCCCGCGGCGATCGCACCTGGCGACCTGGTGCTCACCCCCGGCTCCGACTCACCCGGCCCGGGCCTGCCTGGCCATGTCGGCATCTACCTCGGCGACGACCTGGTCGAGTCCGCCGTCGATCCCCAGGTCGGCACCGTCGTCCAGTCGTGGACGACCTTCGTCTCCGGCGGCCTCGACGCCGTGGTGAACCCAGCCGGCTGAGGACTCGGCCAGATCGGTCGATGCGCTCCCACCAGGTAGACGGCCCGCACCGGGCAGGCCAAGTGAAAGGACACGATCCCATGTTGCCCCCCCTCCTTGCAGTCAACATCAGCCCGAACACCTCGGGTCTGCCCGGCATCTCCGAGCTGGAGACGATTGTCGGCGGCCTGCTCACGATCGGCCTCGTGGCTGCCATCGCCGGCCTCATCGTGTCCGCCATCGTGTGGGCACTCGGGCACCACTCGGGCAACCCGAACCACAGCTCGAAGGGCAAGACCGGCGTGCTCGCCAGCTTCATCGCCGCCCTCCTCATCGGCGGCGCCGACGTGCTCATCAACTTCTTCGTCGCCGCCGGCCACACGCTCTAACCGCGAACTTTGGATCGAGGTCACATCATGCACAACAACCGGAGGCGGATTGGCGCCGTGGTCGCGGTGATCGTCGTCGGTGGCGTCGTGGCAGCTACAAGTGGTGCCTTCAGCGGTCACGGCGGTGGCGCGGCTGGCCAACAAGCCTCCACCACCAAGCGGCCACCTCAGCGCCCGCACCCGCTCCACCCCGTCTACAACCCGCCGACCAGCCACGGCGGTAGCGGCTCCTCGGAGCAGCAAGCAGACAACACCAAGATCGCCCAGGCTGCCGCCGGCAACTCGACGGCCTGGGCGGCGATAGAAGCCATGGCATTGCCTGCGCCTGCCCCCTCCGCGCAGTTCCCGTCGATCCCGCGTGCCGCCCGGCAGAACCCGGACAGCTACGCCACAGCGTTCGTGGCCGAGCTGTTGAACATCGACTTTGCCAAGCAGACTCGCCCCTCCCTGCTGTCGTGGGCCGTGTCCGAAACATCGCCAGAAACGATGCCGGGCACTCCCGCATCGGCCGCAGCCAAGTTCCTCTACGCAAACCTCACCAGCTCGAATAGCCCCGTCCCGAGTGCAAAAGCGTGGACAGCGAACGCGGCATCCGGCGTCACGTGGACCGCTTCGGGCGTGAGCATGACGACGTGCCCGATCTGGACGCAGGTCCTCGCCGCAGGCTGGCAGCCACCCGACCTCCGCATGGACTGCCTCGACGTGACCGGCAACCTGACAGTCACCCAACCAGGCCGTTCTACAGCGGTCAAGCCGTTCTCCTTGCAACTCGGCCTTGGCACGGCCGAGTACCACAACGGCTATGGGGCAATGTCGCTCAACAACTGGACGGTCGGCTGATGCCCTCCCTGAATCCTTGGAGCTGGCTCACCGGCGCTCTCGGCGGCGCGGCAAAGAGCCTCGCTGGCGACGCGTTCCAGTCGATCGCCAAGGACTTCGCCAGCGCGGCTGGGAAGGCGTCGACGTGGCTGTGGCAACAGATCGGTTCCTCGACGGCTGTGAGCCTCGGCGGGCCTGGGTTCGACCGGCTGCTGGCGATCGTGATGGGCATCGCGGTCGTGGTCGGCATGGGCCTGTTCGTCATCCAGATCATCACCTCGGTCCTGCGCAGGGACACTGTGGGCCTCGCTCGTGCGGGGAAGGGCCTCCTGATCGCCTTTCTCGGCGGTGCTGCCGCCATTGCCGTGACGGACCTGCTGTTGAATGCAGTCGACGCGCTCAGCAACGGCGTCGTCCAGGCGGCGACAGGGGGCAGCATCAGCCATCTCGGCCAGGGCATCATGCTCGCTGGCGCGATCACCTCCCTCATCAATCCAGCCGCGATGCTCGTCCTCGCGCTGATCGTGATCGGCGCCATCGTGTTCATCTGGGCGGCCCTCATGATCCGAAAGCTCCTGATCGTGATCGCCGCGGTGTTCGCTCCCGCCGCGTTCGCCGGGTCGCTCGCGGACATCTCCACCGGGTGGGTGAAGAAGTGGATCGAGGGCATGGCCGCGCTGATCGCCTCGAAGCTGATCCTGGTGATCATGCTACTGGTCGGCTACTACATGCTCACCGAGAACCTCGGTGCAGTCGGCGCAGGTGGTGTAGCCGGCGGGAACCCAACCGGAACCCAAGCGGTCACCCAAGTCGCTGCCGGCGGCGTGGTCCTCCTCCTCGCCGCATTCGCCCCGTGGGTCGCGCTCAAGACCGTCCACTTCGCAGGCGACCACATGGCCCAGCTCCACGCGCATGCGACCTCGGCTACAGCCGGCGCCACGACCGCGATCGCAGCCCCCCAGAAGCTGTCCAACATGATGCCCACCAGCCGTGGCGGTAGCGGCAGCGCTTCCAGCGGCTCGGGTGCTCCCACGCCAACCGGCCCACCGCCCGGCGGGCCTGCTGGCCAGACCACTCCTGCTGGGCCAGCTGGCGCGGCCACCACTGGTGGTTCCGCCGCTGGTGCGGCTGGCGCCACTGCCGCGACGGGCGGTGCTGCTGCTGGGTTCGCGGCAGGTGCGGCCGCTGGCTCGGCGGCGAAGTCCGCTGCCACCAGCGGCATGGAGAACGGGACCACCCACATGAATGGCAACGGCTCGACACCCGGTGCTGCCCCGTCATCAGGCCGCCATTCTGGCACTCCTCCCTCTTGGCCCATGCCGCCATCGAGCCCGCCACCAGGCCCCGGACCCATACCGCCCACGTCGAACTAGCCACCCGGAAGGATCATCTCCCATGCCCACGACCGCTCCTGTTACAGGACCGAGCACGGTCCGCTTCGCCCGCCGCTCCACCCGCGGCGTGATCCTCGGGTTCTCGCTTGTCCGGGCTGTGACCATCGCCGCCGGCATCGTCGTCATGATCTTCGGCCTTGTTTCCGCGGGCGCCGCCGGGTTCCTTGTCTCGGGCCTGCTGTGGGCACCGCTCTTGGCGTCCGCCTTTGTGACCGTGCAGGGCAAGCCGGCGATCGAGTGGGCACCGGTGGCCGGGCAGTACACGGCCAGGAAGGCAACTGGCCAGACCGAGTTCCGGGCCAAGCCGAGCAAGCCGCGCCCCGCGGGGACCCTCGCCCTCCCCGGCGACGCCGCTTCCCTGCGCTTCTACGACGACCCCGTGACGGGGGCCTGCATGATCCACGATCCGCACCGCCAAACCATCGCTGCGGTGCTCGGCGTCGAGCACCCGGCCTACGTGCTGCTCGCCCCCGACGAGCAGGCGCAGCGAGTGTCTGCCTGGGGTCGGACACTGGCGTCGCTCGCCCAGTCCGGCACGTGTGCTGGTGTGCAGGTCCTCGAAGCGACGGTGCCTGACCCTGGCACCGGGGTGGCCGGCTGGTACGAGGACCACGGGACACACGACGGGGGCTGGGCGAACGGTGAGTACCGGGCGCTGCTGGAACAGTCGACAACCGGGTCGTCGACGCACCGCACGACCATCACCATCGCGCTCGACATGAAACGAGCGGCGAAGGCCATCAGCCACGCCGGGCGGGGCATAAAAGGCGCAGCCGCGGTGCTCTCCGCAGACATGGTGGGCCTCGAGCACGGGCTTCGCAGCTCAGGGTTGCGGATCGGTCACTGGCTGTCCGCGACCGAGCTGGCCGCCATGGTGCGATGCGCCTACGACCCGAGAAGCAACATCCTGCCCGGCCAGCCGGGAGCGAAGATGGAGAGCGCGGGGCCGGTCGCGATCTCGGAGCACTGGGACCGCTTTCGCTCCGACTCTTCCTGGTCAGCTGTCCTGTGGGTAAGTGACTGGCCGCGAATCGAGGTGCCACCGCACTTCTTCCACCCGCTGGTGTTCTCACCAGGGGTCCGCAAGACCATCTCCATCGTCGCCCGTCCACTTGGCACCACCGAGGCGCTGAAGGCGATCCGCCGAGAGAAGACCGAGGCGATCTCCGACAGCTTGCAGAAGGCGAAGATCGGCCAGATCGAGGACCTCTCCGACGCCCAGG
>JAJZWW010000302.1 GCA_021846485.1 Actinomycetes bacterium | reverse complement strand
ACCTCTCGGGTTACACGAGCGCCGCCATGGACGCCCTCGTCGCCCGGGTCGACCACCTCCCCGACGGGACGGCCCGCACCGCGGCGGTGAACCGCATGGACGCCCTGGCCTGGCGCGACGCCGTCGCCCTCCCGCTGCTGTTCGAGCCGCAGCTGCTCGTCGCCCAGTCCCGCTACTCCGGCTTCGGACCGTCCCCCGGGCCGGACGGACCCGCCTGGGACATCGCCGACTGGGCGATCCCGTCCGGCACCTAGGCTCGCCCCGATGGCCAACCTGCCCGGCGTCTCCGAGCTGTTCGATCCCGACGTGTGGGAGGAGGTGCCGGGCTTCGAGCTGACCGACGTCACCTACCACCGGGCCCGCCACCAAGGGACCGTGCGCGTCGCCCTCGACCGCCCCGAGGTGCGCAACGCGTTCCGGCCCGGCACCGTCGACGAGCTCCACCGGGTGCTCGACCACGCCCGGCAGAGCGCCGACGTCGGCTGCGTGCTGCTCACCGGCAACGGCCCGTCCCCCGCGGACGGCGGGTGGGCGTTCTGCTCGGGGGGCGACCAGCGGATCCGGGGCGCGGACGGCTACCACTACGAGGGGAAAGACGAAGCGGTCCCCGGCGAGGCCCGGACCGGACGGCTGCACATCCTCGAGGTGCAGCGCCTGATCCGTTTCATGCCGAAGGTGGTCATCGCAGTCGTGCCGGGGTGGGCGGCCGGCGGGGGCCACAGCCTGCACGTGGTGTGCGACCTGACCCTGGCCAGCGCGGAGCACGCCCGCTTCAAGCAGACCGACGCCGACGTCGCCAGCTTCGACGGCGGGTTCGGCTCGGCCTACCTCGCCCGCCAGGTCGGCCAGAAGTTCGCCCGGGAGATCTTCTTCCTGGCCGACGCCTACGGCGCGGCCGACGGCGTGCGGATGGGAGCGGTCAACGCCGCCGTCCCGCACGAGTCGCTGGAGGAGGTCGCCCTGGCGTGGGCGGCCAGGATCAACGCGAAGAGCCCCACCTCCCAGCGGATGCTCAAGTACGCCTTCAACCTGATCGACGACGGCCTCGTCGGCCAGCAGCTCTTCGCCGGGGAGGCGACCCGGCTGGCCTACGGCACCGACGAGGCCGCCGAGGGCCGGGACGCCTTCTTGGAGAAGCGGCCCCCGGATTGGAGCCGGTTCCCATGGCGGTACTAGCCAGACGACGTCCCCGGCCAACGCCTCGCCCTGCCCGACGGGCGGGCCCTCGAGTACGCCGTGCGCCCCCCGGCCGTCGGCGAGGCGCCGGTCTTCCGCCACGGGACGCCGTCGGCGGCGCTCCCCCCGGGTGGATGGAGGCGGTGGCCGACGCCGGCCTGCGGGCATGGGGGAGGAGGACCTGATGGTGCCGCCCGCCCACGGCGCCTGGCTGGCGGAGCACCCGCCGGCGGCGGAGCTGCGCCGGCTCCCCGACGAGGGGCACCTGCTGGTGTACCGCTGTGCCGACGCCGTCTTCTCCGGAGTCGCCGGCCTGCCGCCGAGGCGCTGCTGGTCGCTTCGTTCCGCCGAGCGACCGCGGGCGCTCGGCGGGTCCCGGGACTGCTGCGGCCGGCTTCAGGCCCGCAGCACGAGCAGCCACAGGACGAAGCCGTCGTGGCCGAGCCCGCCCTGGGTGAAGCCGTTGCGGCGCAGCACCGCCTGGCTCGGCAGGTTGGCGGGCGCCGTCCGGGCGGTCACCGTACGTACCCCGCTGTCCCACAGGCGCTCCACCAGTAGCCCGACCGCTTCCGTGGTGAGCCCGTGGTTGCGCCACTCGGGGGCGATCCCGTAGCCGATCTCCACGGTGCCGGCCTCGTCGGGGGGACGGTGGCAGCCGATCCCGCCCACGACGAGACCCTCCGGGTCCACCACGATCTGCTGGGGGAGGAACACCACCGGAGCGTCGGGGGGTGGCGGCCGCTCGGTGAGGAACCGGCTTATGTCCCGGTCCCCCTCCGTCGGGTAGCCGGGGGACCAGTCGGCCTGGCGCTGGCCCTCGAGCACGGTACGCGCCATGGTCAGGTCCAAGGGACGCAGGACGACCCGGTCGGTCCGGGCCGCGGGAAGGGCCACGAGACCGAAAATAGCTCGCGGCCGGGGCGCTCGCGAGGCGTGGGCAGCCCCACACGTAGTACCGCGGGTGCGGCGGCGGTCTCCCGGCGGGTATCATCCCCGGGCCTCGTCGAACCGGGGACACGTCGGAGTGGCGGAATAGGCAGACGCGCCAGCTTGAGGGGCTGGTGCCCGCAAGGGCGTGGGGGTTCGAGTCCCCCCTCCGACACGTAACATTGCCCCCCGCGGCTGGAGCCGGGGCCGGATGGCGGCGGCGAGGTTCCCGGTCCCGGGGCCGGTGCGGGTGTAGGTGAGCTGGAGACCGATGAGCTGGTAGAGGCGGTTCTTCTCGTCGGCGGTGGCGATGTGGAGCAGGCTGGCGATGTCGCCGAGCCCGGCGTCGAGGGCGGCTTGGTAGTCGTCGACGGACCAGGCCGGGGCTGTACCGGCGCCGGCGGCGGCCATGTCGGATTCGAGGCGGGCCAGCTTGGCCTTCTGGTCTGCGAGCGCGGCTTTGGCGGTGTCGAGGGGGTAGTCGGGGTCTTGCATCAGCTCGTGGATGCGGGCGATCCTGGCGGTGGCGGCCCGGTGATGGGACTGCAGCCGTTGGAGGTTCTGGTGGCGGGGGGTGCCGGCCTCGTCGGCGGCCGCGAGCTCGGTAGCGTGCAGCTCCAGGCGCGCAGGGGAGAGCTCGTCGGCTACCCAGTGGTCGAGCAGTCCGGTGATGGTGCTCTCCGCGATGGTGACCTTGAGGGGGTGGGCGACCTGGCCGGGGTAGAGGTCGCGCAGCTTGCAGACGTAGCGGACGGTCTCGGCGCCGGCCCGGCTCTTGCGGGTCTCGCCCGAAAGCCGGCGGCCGCAGTGGCCGCAGGTCAGAAGGCTGCGTAGCGTGTAGGTGCGTCGGGGCGGCTTCGCGAAGCTGTGGTGGTGGCTGGTGGTCCGGTTGGCTTCCTGCGCTCGGGCCCAGGTGTCCGCGGTGATGATGGCGGGGATGGCGTCGGGGACCGAGACCGGCTCGGCGGGGCTGCGGCGCCGGCGGGTGACGTGGCCGGCGGCGGGGTTCGCGGGGTCGATGAGCACCTCGGTCTTGTTGACCCGGCCCCACGTTTCGGTGCCCATGTAGCGGGGGTTGGAGCAGATCGCCTGCAGCGCGGCGACCGACCAGCCGGCTTGGCGTCGGTGGCCGTTGCGGGCAGGGTCGGCGGCGGAGGGCGAGGCGACGCCGGCGGCGTCGAGGCGGGCGGCGATGGTGCGGTAGCCGACAGCTTCGAGCCGCCAGGCGAAGATCTGCTCGACCACCGAGGCGTGCTCAGGCTCAGGTTCGAGGCGCTGCAGTTGGACACCCCAGCGGGCCTTCTCAGGGTTGGGGTGGGCGATCCCGGTGGGGACCAGGCGGTATCCGTAGGGTGGCCGCCCGCCGAGGAAGCGGGCGGTCCCGGCCATGGCTGCCATGCCGGCGCGGACCCGCTTCTTCAGCCGGGTCCGTTCGCCCTTGCTCATCGTGCCGAAGATGTTCAACACGATGTCGTGGGCTTCGGAGGAGAAGTCGACCTGGCCGCCGACCTCGGGCACCCACAGGCTGACCCCGTGGTACTCCATGGCGGCGGCGACGGTCTGGTACTGCACGGCGTTGCCGAACGCCCGTTGCGGCTCGCCGATGACGATGCCGTCCCAGCCCCGGGCCGGTTCGGCCATCTGCGCCAGGAGCCGGGCTGCTTGTGGACGGCGGTCCCATGGCAACGCCCGGGAGACGTCAAAGAAGGGGACATACTGCAGTATCTGCGCCGGGTGCTTCCCTGCCCGGTGCGGGTGGTCGAGATGAGCCACCCGTTGTTCGACCGGACGCTGGAGGCCCACGGCTTCCGGAGGCTCAACGGCGAGTTGAGGCTGGCCGTCAGGCTGCCGGACGGGTCGTCGACGACGATCCCGGCGTCGGCGACTGATCTGTGTGCTCCTGAAGGGCACATCGGGCGGCCCGCTGCGACCGTCCTGTCGCTCGAGGGGGTCCGCCGTGTTCGGTGTCTGGTCGCAGCGAAGTCCCGCCGGCCCGAAGAACCGCGGGACTGATCGCCGCACTACGTAGGCTCGGCCCCGACATATTCGCTGACAACGACATGTGAAGTGGAGGTGAGCCCTTGCGAAGGCTCATGTTAGCCGCGCCCGCCCAGCTGAGGTTGGACCTGCCCGTCAGGGCGGACGAGGCGCTGCCAGAGGGGTTGTGGGAGAGCTTGCCCGCCGCGGTCCAGGCGGAGCTGTTGTCGCTGTTCGCCCGTCTGATCGCCCGTGGTGTCGTAATGAACGACGAGGAGAAGGAGAAGTAGAGCAATGAACGATTCGTCCGAGCCGACCCCGGGGCAGTTGCGCCGTGCGGCTGTGGTCTATGTCCGCCAATCCAGTCCCGGCCAAGTCCTGCGCAACGTCGAGAGCCAACAACGTCAGTACGAGCTGGTTGAGCGAGCGGTGGGGTTGGGGTGGCGACGCGAGCAGGTCGTGGTGAT
>JAJZWW010000301.1 GCA_021846485.1 Actinomycetes bacterium | reverse complement strand
TGGCGGCGCCCGCGCGGCACCGGCCCCCTCCGCCGGCACCCCACCGACGGCACCATCGGCGGGGCCCCCGCCGGGGGCATGGTCGGCGGGGTCGCCGCCGGCCTCGCCGAACGCCTCGGGCTCGACCCGACGGTGGTGCGCGCCGCCTTCGTGGTCACCGGCCTGGCGAGCGGCTTCGGCCTCGCCGCCTACGTGGTCGGCTGGCTGGCGCTCCCCGTCGCCGCCGGCGACGAGCGCCCCGCCGGTGCGAGCATCATCGGCCGGGCCCGCTCCGACACCCAGGGCCTCGCGCTGGTGGTCGGCCTGGTCCCGGTGCTCGTGCTGCTGCTGCTCGGGGCGTCGGTCCTGCGCACGCCCTGGCTGGGCTCGGTGGCCTGGCCGCTGCTCATCAGCGCCGCCGGGCTGATCCTCGTGTGGCGCAACGGCACCGACGCCGACCGGGCGCCGATCCGCCAGCTCGGTGCCCCCCTCGCCCGCTTCGGCACCGGGCCGCACGGCACGTGGCGCCGGGCGGTGCTGCGCGCGGCGGTCGGCGTGGTGCTCGGCACCGCCGGCGTGAGCTTCATCGCCGGCGGGCAGGAGCGGGCGGTCGTCCGCCCCATCGGCGGGGTGGCGCTGGTCCTCGGGGCCATCGTCGTCGTGTTCGGGCCGTGGTGGGCCAACCTGGCCCGGGAGCTCGCCCAGGAGCGCCGGGCCCGCACCCGGGCGGAGGAGCGGGCGGAGCTCGCCAGCCGCGTCCACGATTCGGTCCTGCAGACCCTGGCGCTCGTCCAGCGCCACGCCGACGACCCCCAGCGGGTCCGCAGCCTGGCGCGGGCCCAGGAGCGCGAGCTGCGGGCCTGGCTGTTCGAGGGGCGCGCGCCCGGCGACTTCGACGCCGACGTGGCCACCCTCGGCGACGCCCTCCGGCAGGTCCAATCCGAGGTGGAGGCGGCCCACGGGGCCCGCGTCGAGCTGGTCGTCGTCGGCGACGCCGTACTCGACGAGCGGGTCGGGGCCCTCGTCGCCGCCGCCCGCGAGGCGACGGTCAACGCCGCCAAGTGGTCGGGGGCGCCGGTCGTGTCGGTCTACGCCGAGGCCGAGCCGGAGCAGGTGTCGGTCTTCGTGCGGGACCGGGGCAAGGGCTTCGACCGCGAGGCGGTGGCGGCGGACCGCAAGGGCCTGGCCGAGTCGATCGAGGGGCGGATGGCGCGTGCCGGCGGCCGGGCCCGGGTGGCGAGCAGCCCCGGGTCGGGCACGGAGGTGGAGCTGGCCGTGCCCGTCGCCCGCCCCGCCGGGCACCGGCGCCGGGAGGGGCGGGCGTGACCGGCGGGCGGCCCCGGGTCGTGCTGGTGGACGACCACCGGCTGTTTCGCGCCGGGGTGCGCGCCGAGCTGGGCGACCGGGTCGAGGTGCTCGGCGAGGCGGGCGACGTGGCCGAGGCCGTCGAGGTCATCACCGCCAGCGGCCCTGACGTGGTCATCCTCGACGTCCACCTGCCCTCCGGCGGCGGCCAGGCGGTGGTCGAGGAGGTCAAGCGGACCGACCCGTCGGTGCGCTTCCTGGCGCTGTCGGTCTCCGACGCCCCCGAGGACGTGATCGCAGTGATCCGGGCGGGGGCCCGGGGCTACGTGACCAAGAACATCGCCGGCGACGAGCTGGTCGAGGCCGTCCAACGGGTCGCCGGGGGCGACGCCGTCTTCTCCCCCCGGCTGGCGGGCTTCGTCCTCGACGCCTTCGCCGCCCTGCCCGACGAGGCGCCCCCGGTCGACCCCGAGCTCGACCAGCTCTCCGCCCGCGAGCGCGAGGTCCTCCGGCTGATCGCCCGGGGCTACACCTACAAGGAGGTCGCCCGGGAGCTGTCGATCTCGGCCAAGACCGTCGAGAGCCACGTCTCGGCCGTGCTGCGCAAGCTGCAGCTGTCGACCCGGCACCAGCTGAGCCGCTGGGCGGCGGAGCGCCGGCTGATCTGACGGCCGGCCGCCGGCCGGCGGCCGCTCGGATCCCGAGGCCGATCAGAGCCCGAGGCCCTCGACGACCTCGGCGGCCGGGAGGGCGGCGAGCAGCGAGCCGGCCACCAGCAGCTTCGACGCCCGGATCCCCGAGCCGACGATCACCAAGTCGGCGTCGGCGACCCGCCGGTCGAGCAGCACCGGCCACCCCGGCGGCAGGCCGACCGGGGTGATGGCGCCGACGGCCATGCCCGTGAGCTCGACCGCCCGCCCGGTCGGCAGGAACGACGCCTTGCGCACGTCCAGGCGCCGGCGGACGACCCCGTTGACGTCGGCGCGGGTGGCGGCGAGGACCACGCAGGCGGCGAGGCGCTCCGTCCCCTCCCGGCGCCCGGCGACGATCACGCAGTTGGCGAGGGTGTCCTCTGGCACGTCGTAGGCGTCGCGGGTGGCGGCCGTGTCGGAGCGGTCGGGGTCGATCTCCACGATCCCGGCGGCGTCCAACCACCCACCGGCGCGCAGGGCGGCGAGGGTCGGCGCGGCGAGCAGGTCGGGCCGGGCTGAGGCCGGTCCGGCCTCGAGGGTCCCGAGGCGGAGGGGCGGCACGGGCCACATCCTCGCGGGTCCCGGTCGCTACCGTGGCGACCATGGCACCGGCGACCCATGCCTTCGAGCGGCGCGGGGCGCTGCCGGTGCTGACCTTCCCCCTCCTCGGCGGGTTCCCCGTCGACGTGGTGGTGACGACCCGCGCCGGCGGGGTGTCCCGGGGGCCCTACGCGGAGCTCAACCTCGGTCTGCACGTCGGCGACGACCCGGCCGCGGTGATCGCCAACCGAGCCCGGGGCGCGGCCGCGCTCGGCCTCTGCCTCGACGAGATGATCTTCGCCAACCAGGTGCACGGCAGCGTGGTGGCGGAGGTCGGCCGGTCCGACCGGGGGCGCGGGGCCCGCGGGATGGGGGATGCGCTGGATGGCGTCGACGCGCTGGTCACCCGGGACCCCGGGGTCGGCCTGGCCGTCCTGGTCGCCGACTGCGCCCCGATAGCCCTCTACGACCCGGTCGGCCACGCCCTCGCCGCCGTCCACTCCGGCTGGCGGGGAGCGGTCGGCAAGGTCGCAGCCGCAGCGGTCGACGCGCTGGCCGCCGGCGGCGTCCGGAGGGAGGACATCCTGGCGGTGATCGGCCCGGCGGTGCCCGAGGATCGCTACCAGGTCGGAGCCGACGTGGCCGCCGCGGCTGCCGCGGCCTTCGGGCCCGACACCGCCCGGGTCCTGCGCCCGGACGGCTCGGACCGGTGGCGCTTCGACGTGTGGGCGGCCAACGAGCAGGTCCTGACCGGCGCCGGCCTCGTGCGCGGCCACGTCGCGATCGCCCGGGTGGGGACCGGCGGGGGCACAGAGCTGTTCAGTGACCGGGCCGAGCGGCCCTGCGGGCGCTTTGGGCTGCTCGGCGTGCTACGCTGAACCGGGCTAGCGCCCCAAAAGCGCGCCAAGGTGGGTCGGGGCCGGAGGAAGCGCGCGCCGGCGTGATCTGGAAGACCTGACCCAGGCGCTCCTGCCGGAACGGCCGAAACGAGGGTGATGACCACTACCGAGCTCCCGCTCCCCGACGTCGCCGGGTCGCTGCCCGAGGAATCCGACGCCCCTCACCGCAAGGAGACGTGGCAGCAGGTGGCGCTCGCCGCGTTCATCGTCGTGCCGTTCAGCGCGGTGGTCGCCGCGGTCCCGCTCCTCTGGGGCCGGGGGCTCGGCTGGCGGGACCTGGTGATCGCCGGAGTGATGTACGCGGTCACCGGCCACGGGGTGACCGTCGGGTTCCACCGCTACTTCACCCACCGCTCGTTCCGGGCCCGACGCTCCGTGCAGGTGATCCTGGCGGTGTGCGGGAGCATGGCCATCCAGGGCCCGGTGATCCAGTGGGTGGCCGACCACCGCCGACACCACCGCTTCTCGGATCGGGAGGGCGACCCGCACTCACCGTGGCGCTACGGCCGGTCCCTCGTCGCGCTGACCAAGGGGTTCGTGTACTCCCACGTCGGGTGGCTGTTCGACTGGGAGCAGACCTCCCAGTCGAAGTACGCGCCGGAGCTCTACGCCGATCGGTCGATGAGGCGGGTCTCCGCGCTGTTCCCGCTCTGGGTCGCGGTGTCCATGCTGCTCCCGCCGCTCGTCGGGGGGCTGTGGACGTGGTCCTGGCAGGGCGCCTGGTGGGCGTTCTTCTGGGGGAGCCTGGTGCGGGTGGGGCTGCTGTACCACGTCACGTTCTCGATCAACTCGATCTGCCACGTCACCGGCCGGCGCCCGTACCGGACCAAGGACCGCAGTGGCAACGTGTGGTGGCTTGCGCTGCTGTCGATGGGGGAGTCCTGGCACAACTTCCACCACGCCGAGCCGACCTCCGCCCGCCATGGGGTGGGCCGCTTCCAGCTCGACACGAGCGCGATGATCATCCGGCTGCTCGAGCGGTTGAGGATCGTCTGGGATGTGCGCTGGCCGGACATGGCGATGCGCTCCCGCCGCCGTCGGCTGCCCTCCGGCGCCTGATCCGGGCTTGCCGGGCCGGGGTGCCGGCCGACCGCCGGGCCGGGGTGCCGGCTGACCGCCGGGCCGGGGTGCCG
>JAJZWW010000300.1 GCA_021846485.1 Actinomycetes bacterium | reverse complement strand
GTCGCCCGCACGCTCGCCGCCCTGCCGCCGGGCGGCTGCCCGGTGTGGGTCGGGTCCAACCACGACGTGTCGCGCTTCCCGACCCGCTGGGCCGGCGGCGACCCCGAGCGTGCCCGCCTCGCCCTGGTCGTGCTGTGTACGCTGCCGGGCACGACAGTGCTCTACTACGGAGACGAGCTGGGCCTCACCGACGTGGCGGTGGCCCCGGGGGACCAACGTGACCCGATGACCTGGCGCGCCGAGGAGGGCCGGTACAACCGGGACCGGGCTCGCACCCCGATGCCCTGGGAGGAGGGGCCCGGCGCCGGCTTCACCGACCCGGGCGCGAACCCGTGGCTGCCGGTCGGGGATCGCCGCGGCCGGTCGGCCGCCGAGCAGCGGGAGGACCCCGGCTCGACACTGTCGCTCACCCGCGAGTTGCTCGGCCTGCGCCGGCGGTGGCTGTCCGGCGGGGTGGGTCGCTACGAGCAGCTCCCCTCGGGGCCCGACCAGTGGGTCTACCGCAGCGGGCCGCTGGTGGTCGCGGCCAACCTGTCCTCGGAGGGCGCGGAGGTCCAAGCGCCCCCCGGAGCGATGGTGCTGTCGAGCAGCGGGAGGCGGGGGGGGCGGACCGAGGCACCGGGGCTGTCGCTCCGCCCGTGGGAGGCGGTCATCGTGCAGTCCGAGAAGTCGACGCCCTGAGGGGCCCGAAGGAGGAGCAACCAACAGTGGCGAACATCACCCTCGAGCAGGTGAGCAAGGTGTACCCCAACGGCTTCAAGGCCGTCAAGGAGGTCGACCTCGACGTCGCCGACGGCGAGTTCATGGTCCTCGTCGGGCCGTCGGGATGCGGGAAGACCACCTTGCTGCGCATGGTCGCCGGCCTGGAGGACATCAGCGGCGGCACCTTGAAGATCGGGGAGAAGGTCGTCAACGACCTCGGGCCGAAGGAGCGGGACATCGCCATGGTGTTCCAGAACTACGCCCTCTACCCCCACATGACCGTCGGGGAGAACATCGGCTTCGCCCTCAAGCTGCGCAAGCTCCCCAAGGCGGAGATCCAGCGCAAGGTCAAGGAGGCCGCCGACATCCTCGGTCTCACCGAGTGGATCGACCGCAAGCCCGGCCAGCTCTCCGGCGGCCAGCGACAGCGGGTCGCCATGGGGCGGGCGATCGTGCGGGAGCCGTCGGTGTTCCTCATGGACGAGCCGCTGTCCAACCTCGACGCGAAGCTGCGGGTGCAGATGCGCGCCGAGGTCAGCCGGATCCAGCGCCGCCTCGGGGTCGCGACCGTCTACGTCACCCACGACCAGGTCGAGGCGATGACCATGGGCGACCGGGTCGCGGTCATGCGCGACGGCGTGCTGCAGCAGTGCGCCGACCCCCAGACCCTCTACGACCACCCGGTCAACATCTTCGTCGGGGCGTTCATCGGCTCGCCGGCCATGAACCTCTACGAGGCGGTGCTCGACGACGCTGCCGCCGGCCTGGCGCTCGGGAGCCAGCACGTGACCCTGCCCGAGACGGTGCGGGTGGCCCGGCCCGGCCTGGCGCGCCTCGGCGGCAAGCAGGTGGTGATCGGCCTGCGCCCCGAGCACCTCCCGGCCGCGGAGGACGCCGCCCACGCCAACGTGATCGAAGGCGACGTGGAGCTGGTCGAGGCGCTCGGCAGCGAGCTGCTCGTGCACTTCAACATCGACGCCACCCGGGTGCTGGCCGAGGGGGCGACCGACAAGGACGAGGTCGCGATGCGCGGGGGTGAGGGCGTCGCCCGGGTCGACCCGCGTGCCCCGGTGAAGCCCGGGTCCCGCGGGCGCTTCGGGGTCGACACCGAGCGCATGCAGTTCTTCGACGCCGGCAGCGGCCAGGCCATCTGGGGGTAGGAGGGGGGTCGGTTCCCCGCCGGGTCAGCTCAGCGCCGGGCCCGGCGGCGGTGGTCCTCCATGCGCCGGCGGATCAGCTCGCGCCGGGCGCGCAGCTCGCGGTAGGTGAGGTGGTCCACGTCGCTGGTGACCCCGACGGCGGCGCGAACGCCTTCCAGGTCGACGGGGTTGTCGCGCGGGTCGATGCCGATGTCGCCGGCGATGCGGGACCCGTGGCGCAGGGTGAAGTAGGTGGCGATCTGGGTGATCTCGGCGAACAGGTCGATGTCGGGGGCGAGGGTGGCCAGGGCGCCGTCGATGAACAGCAGGTCCTTCACGAACAGCATCAGGACCTTGGGGAACCGGGCCCCGTAGGAGAGGAGCCGCCTGGTGACCTCCCGCACCTCGCGCAGCAGGTCCTCGGGCGCCATCGTGGTCGGGTCCTGGGGCGCCTGGTCGAGACCGAGGTCGGCGACCACCGCGTCGAGGTCGGTGTCGGGTGGGAGGGCTCCGAGGTCGCGCAGCGCGGCGAGCTGCATGCGGGCGTCGTTGAGGCTGCCGGCCATCAGCATCCGCAGGAACGCGAGCCGGCGGGGCTCGTCGAGGCGGCCGGTGATGCCGTAGTCGAGCAGCGCGACCCGCCCGTCGGGCTGCACCAACAGGTTGCCGCCGTGCAGGTCGCCGTGGAACACCCCGTGGAGCGTGGCGCCCTCCAGGAACGACACGATGAGCGCCCGCACCACCGCCTCGGTGTCGATCCCCGCGGCGCGCATGCCGTCCACGTCGTCGAAGGAGTAGCCATCGAGACGCTCCATCACCAGCACCCGGCGGGTGACCAGCCGGGGGTGGGGTCGGGGGACGACGACCGAGCGCTGGCCGGTCACCGCCAGCACGTGGGCGACGTCGAGCATGTTGTCGGCCTCCAGGCGGAAGTCGAGCTCCTCCGAGACGGTCTCGGCGAACAGCTCGACGAGCGCCGGCGGGTTGGCGAGGGCGGCGACGGGGATCCGGCCGATCAGCGCCGGGGCGATCCAGCTCATCGCCGCGAGGTCCTCGCGGACGGTGGCGGCCACCTGCGGGCGCTGGACCTTCACGACCACCTCCTCGCCGCTCGACAGCGTGGCGGCGTGGACCTGGGCGATCGACGCCGCAGCGAGCGGCTCGGGGTCGAAGGTGGTGAACACCTCCTCCAGGGGGCGGCCCAGGTCGGACTCGACCACCGCCCGGACGTCCTCGTAGGTCTCGGGGGGGACGCGGTCGCGCAGTAGCCGGAGCTCGGCGACCAGCTCGGGGGGGAACAGCCCCTCGCCCGAGGAGATGATCTGGCCGAGCTTGATGTAGGTGGGACCGAGACGCTCGAAAGCCCGGCGGAGCCGCCGGGAGGCTCCGGCCCGGCTGATCTCCGGCCGGCCCTGGCGCCGGGCCCGGGACCGCTCGACCAGCCACCAGCCGGCCATGGCGGAGCCGAGGTCGACGCCGGTGCGGGCCACCCGGGCGAGCGGCGGGACCCGCCGGCGGCGGACCACGACGGGTACCTGGGCGGCGACCTTCGCTCGCAGGGCGTCCGCCCCGGCCCTCCAGGGCAGGTCGTCGGGGTCGAGGACCCACGGGCCGGAGGAGCTGAACGCCCCGAAGACCAGGTCCGCCGGGTCGCCGGGGGCCTCCGCTGCGCTCGTGGGGTGGGGGAGCGACGGCTCCGCCTCGTCGACCGTCGGGCGGGGCGCGCTGGACACCCGGTCGAAGCTAGGCGACCCCGGCGCCTAGTCCAGTCGGCTGGGTAGGTCCCGCCCGCGTGGAGGCCTTGGGATAGAAGTGCACCAGGGCGCGCCCTCCAGCAGCTCGGCGTGGCCCCGACACGCGTCGGCCACGCTGGTGCGCACCGACGAGCCCCTCCTGGACCGAGCCGGTGACCTGGAGCCAGCCGAGATGCGCTCCCTCGACGCCATCCACCTGGCCGCCGCCCTGGTGCTCGGGCCCGACCTCGGCGTGGTGCTCTGCTACGACGGCCGGCTCCGAGCGGCCGCCGAGGCACAAGGCATCGAGGTGTCAGCTCCCGGCTGACGTCGTCGCCGTCGTGGTCACGGATCCGGCTTCCCGGCTCCCGGCTGGCTAGGTTGCCGTGGCGGCCCGACCGGGGCGCCACGGAGAGCGAGGTGACCACCTTGGACGACATCGACCGGGAGCTCGTCCGGCTGCTGGTGTCCGACGCCCGGCTGACCTACCAGCAGCTGGCCCAGGCGGTGCACCTGAGTGCCAACAGCACCGCCGACCGGGTGCGGCGCCTGCGCTCCGGGGGGATCGTCGCCGGCTACCACGCCGAGCTGGACCTGGCCCGCCTGGGCCGGACGCTCGTCGCGGTGACCGACGTGAAGCTGAAGGAGACCGAGGGCCGGGTGCGCTTCGAGTCCGACCTCGAGGGGGTGCCGGCCGTGCTCGGCGCGGTGCACACCACCGGCGAGTACGACTACCAGCTGCGGATCGCGAGCACCGGCACCGCCGACCTGGAGGCGGTGCTCGACACCCTCCGGCGGCTCGGTGCGGCGGAGCACCACTCGAGGATCGTGCTGAGCGAGCGGGTCTACGACCCGGCGCGCCTCCTCGGCCCCTGAGGGGCGGACCCGGCCCGGGCCGGGCCGGGCTGAGCCCTCCTCGACCGGGCCCGGTCCTCCGAGCGGCCCTGGCCGCCCCGACCGCTCGGCGCGCCTCCGGGTCCGCCGTGGGCTCCCCGGTTGCGTCGCCGG
>JAJZWW010000299.1 GCA_021846485.1 Actinomycetes bacterium | reverse complement strand
TTCGCCCTTCGGCGCCGCGCTGTTCGCGGCGAGGCGAGCGAGATTCGCCTCGAAGGTCTCGAAGCTCACGTAACCCGGGTGGTGGTCGCGGATGAGGACCGACCACTTGTCCGGTTCCCGCTTGTGGCGCTTGCGGGTCACACGCACGCCGTCGGGGCCGATCTCGTGCACCGTGCGCGTCCGCCCGAAGGCGAAGGCGCCGGCATAGCAGGGGTTCGTGAGAACGTTGTAGACGCTCGCGAGCGTGGGACGGGCCCACTCGACGCGGCCCTTCGGCCGCCGCCTGGCAGGTCGAGACCGTCCCCGAGGAACGAGAGCAGCACCTGGCGGGCCGAGCCGAGCTCCTCGAAGCGACGGAAGATCGTCGTGACCGCCTCCCGCTCGGCTTCGTCCCGGCAGAGGACGATCTTGTCCTCGGCGTCGTAGTCATAGCCAACGGGAAGGGGAACCCGCAGCTCGCCCTTTTGTGCCTTGTGTCGCATCCCGGCGAGCAGGCGCCCCCGCAGCAGGTGCAGCTCGGCCTCGGACATCGTCCCCTTCAGGCCGAGTTATCTGGATGTCTGGTCGATAATCAGGTCATTGTTGCTGGTCAGATCGTTGGCGACATGTCCGTAACGACGCGGTTGGCGTGGTCCGTACGCGACTCGACCCGGACTCCATGTTCCTTGCTCATCGATCGATCGCGGCACCGGGGAGTTGGCGGCGCAGAATCAACAGCTGTCCATGGGCCACTGCCAGCTGAGCCTTGAGGTCGGCCGTTTCGCTGCACGCCTGGCGAAGCTTGGCCGTCAAGGCGGCGACCACGTTGGTAGTTGCACCGACGGCCTCACTTGTATCCGACGCGGGCAGAGGTTTCACACTTTGGCGGGATCGCAGATGCTCGATGCGGGCCCGCAGCTCGGCATGGCGGTAGAGGAAGTCGGTCGACACTCCGCCAGCGTTTGCCACGGCACGGAAGTTGATCTCGGCGTTGGTCTTGATCAGCTTGCGTAGACCGGCCTCGGCTCGGCCGGTGGCAGCGTCGCGTTTGGCTGACGCCGCACGGCGGAGTACCTCCGTGCGGGGGTCGTCGGTCATTGAGACTCCCTGCGCCGGTGCCGATCGGTGTCGAGTTCGACCGGCTGGCCAACCCGACCCGGCACACCGGCTCCTCGTAGCGCGTGGCCGTTCGCACCGTCGGCCTGTAGCGCAGCGACGATGGCGGTAAGGGAACGACGCTCGGCGAGACGCTGGTCCAACCAGACGTTGCCCTCGCCCATCTCCTGGCCGGTGCGGTCACGGTGCTGTGCCTGGCGCCGGGCGATCAGCCCCTCGGTCTCGGACAGCTGGGTCTCCAGCTCGTCGAGATAGCGGCCGTCGGTGGCGAAGTGATCACACGTCAAGCAGGCATTGCCCCGATCGCAGCGTTTGAGCGGGGGCAAGAGGCAGGCGCCGTTGGGCAGGATCCGGTCGGTGTGCCGCCCCAGCTGGACCAGCTCATAGACATCGCTCGGTTCGAGGGCGACGTCGCGGCCGTCGCGGCCCAACTTCTTGAACCGCAAGAACTCCGCCTCGTGGGTCTTGGCCAGAGTGGCGGCATAATGCATTGTCATCTCCGGGGAGAGATGGCCCATGTAGCGCTGCACCACATGTAACGGAACTCCCGAGTTCAAGAGTTCGGTGGCTTTGGAGTGCCGCATCCGATGGGTGCGTTGAAAGTCGACGAGGCACCCCTGCGCGTCGCGGATCTGCAGCTCGCCCACCAGTGTGGCGAGCAAGCCCCGCAGGGTGTTCGCACTGTAGGGCTGGTGGCCGCGACGATTCGACTGCCAGGCCACGAACAGGTAGCGCGGGGTCGGCGTCCCGGGGTTGGCGGCGGCCAAGTGATCGACGAGCCACGCTTGCTGCTCGGCAATGATGTTGACGACCTCTGCTTCGACGAGGATCGTGTCAGGTGCACCGGCGATCTTGCTCTGGCGATAGCGGAAGCGCGCCACGAACGCCCCCTCGCCCCGTGGCTGATCGGGGTCGAGGCCAGGCACCGGCGAAAGGGGCTCGAAGTCGGCGAGCAGGATCTCGTTGATCCGTCGGCCCGTGAACACCTCGAGCAAGAAGGCCCGCATGGCCTGGGGGTCGCCCATGCCGGCAATCTCTTTGCGCACACCGTCGACCACGACGGTCTTGGTCTGATCCTTGGCCAAGGACAAGATGTCGAGATGCTCGACGATGCGACTCAAGGCGGCGGGGTCGATGTAGTCGCCGCCACTGCGGTGCCGGTCGCGTCTGAGGTACTCCCCGCTCCGCCACAGCCGGGCATGGGCGTCGGACAGTTCGGCCCAGCGGGGCTCGCCCAGGGCCCGGGCCGCCTCGACGCGGTGGTCGGCCATGAACGCGTAGAACGAGCTGACCCCGCTTTGGATCAACCCCACGCTGGTGGTGCTCAACGGTTGGCCCCGGAGCGATCTGCGTTGCCGCAGGTTGCCGAGGAACGCCATCGCCACCGCGCGCAACTCGGCCTCGGGGTCGGCGACCAGCGCCGGGGTGTCGATCCCCGAAGCCACCAAGAACTCGGAGAGATGGGTGCCCAGTGAGGTGAGCGCGGAGGGTAACGACGACCACACCAGGTTCCCGGTTTCCAAGCTCAGTGCGAAGTACCACTTGATCGCCTCGGCCAGCCACGGCTGGGTCACCCGCTCGAAGTTCAGGCGGGAGTTGCCGAGCGCCTCGTGCTCGCGCAGCGGGATCCGAGGGTCGCGGCGCGGGTCCCAGTGATCGGCCCGCCACCATTCGCCGGTGTCGTAGCAGCGGGCCACCGCGGCGTGCAGGCGGGCGATCGTCGCCCGGTAGTTCTGCTCGAAGGTGACCCCGGGCAACCGGCCGTGACGGCCATAGAAGCTGGCTCGGGCCGCCGCCATCCACTCGGCCACCGACAGATCGACAAAGGACCGGACCTGGCGTCCTGGATCGGCCGACACTGCGTTTGGGACCTTGACCCAGCTGGCCAGGACATGGGAGTTCACCCGCTCCCCGCCAACGTTGAGCGAATGCAACCACCAGGCCAGCTCACGGCGCATCGCCTCTGGCAACGCGGAGACATTCACGCGGGCCGCCGGGCGAGCCGAGTAGGCGTAGGCCAACGCCCGCCATGGCTCGACGCCGAAGTCGACGACATCGCCCGAGATCTCGAAGGACGCGGGGACAGTCCCCCGCACCGCGCCAGCCGAGGACGACGAGGGGCTCGCCATCACTACAAGCGTGGCCTGCCGGTCCTCAGTCACCGCTTGTCCGCCAGCCCTCGGCGAAGCGGCGCCACTCGGCCGCGGCACGCATCTCGGCATCCTCGGTGACCCAGCCGTAGAGGTCCATGGTGGTCTGCACATCGGCATGCCCGAGCCGGCGGCTCACCACGTGCTCGGGCACCCCCGCCAACAACAATGCCGTGGCGTGGGTATGGCGGGCCCAGTGCGGGCTCCAGCCTTGGGGCACGGCGTCGCCGAGTGTTCGGCGCAGACGGCGCACCGTCGCGTAGACGCTCTCGGGCCGCATCGGCGCGAAGCGAGGCTCCCGAGCCAGGTTCACGAACACGAACCAGCCATCTTCGAGCGTCCGGCCCTCTTGCTCAGTCGCCTCGGCCAGGGCCCACAAGTAGTCGCTGTAGAGACGCTCGAGTTCATCGGACACGTAGATCCGGCGGTGCCGGCCACCCTTGACCCGCTGGCCGTGGGGATGCTCTTTGGGGACCACCTCGACGAAGGGCGTGTCGCCTCGGCCCACGTGCCAGTCGGCATGGGTCAACAACAGGGCTTCGCCGAGGCGCATGCCGGTCTCGACCAAGGTGGCGAAGAGCAGCCGGTCCCGCAACGACCCGCGCCAGCGGTTCGTCGCCACGTCGAAGTGGGCGCACCCCTCCAAGATCGCCCGCACCTGGGCGGGGCTGAGCAGCGGTGGCGGGCCCGCCCGCTGGCGGCGTAGGCGCAGCGGGCTCGACGGGCGACGGCGCCGGGAGTCGAGGTGAGCCAGCATCGGACGGTAACGCCCCCGCCGGGCCGGTGCCGCCGACGCCCGGGCAATCAACGCCCCCCGACCGTGCACATCGTGGTGGTAGCGGTAAAACGACACAACTGCCGCCAAACGAGCGGAGATGGTCGCCTCCGCCACCTTGGGCGGTGCCGGATCGGCCCGACCGAGCGGGGTCACCGACGGCGACAGCCCGGTCGCAAGCGCGGTCAAGAACGCTCGGAGCGACTGGACCCCAGGGTCCTCCCACGACACGCCGTTCTCGGCAACGAACGTCCACCACAGCTGCAGACCCTTCGCGTAGGAGCGCACCGTGTTCGGTGACGAGCCGAGCACCCGGTGATACTCCAAGAACTCCTCGATCGGCTCGACACAGCAGTGATCGTCACCGAGCACCGTCCACGTGCGCGCACCGTCGAGAACATCGACCGCCTGGACCCGCATCCCCCCACCCTGCCTTCAGCCACGTTGTCGGACGCGGCAAGATAACGAGTCGCCAACGACAACTGGTGGATGCTGAGAGCCCCGTTGCCTACGTCAAAGACACCCCAATTCGCGCTACAGATAAGCCGAGGACGAGCCGATCGTTGAAGT
>JAJZWW010000298.1 GCA_021846485.1 Actinomycetes bacterium | reverse complement strand
GGGGTGTGGACGAGGCTTGCTCTGCTCGCGGGCGGGGTGGCGCGTGGCGCTCCCAGGCGGTGATCGCCGGGGCCGGCATATTCGTCGGGAGCTACGACCTGGGGGCCATCGCCGTGGCCTTCGACCCGCTGGAGCGGCAGTGGCACCTCTCGGGCGCGGTGGTCACCGCCCTGGGGACCTCCACCTTGGTCGGGATGCTGCTCGGCTCGCTTGTCACCGGTGTGCTCGCCGACCGCTTCGGCCGGCGCCGGTTGATCCTCGTCGACTTCGTGCTGTTCGTCGTGGCCGGGGTCGGCTCCGCCCTGGCCCCCGACTTCGGCGTGCTCGCCGCTGCCCGCCTCTTGGCCGGGGTGGCCATCGGCATGGACTTCGCGGTGGTGTTCCCCTTCGTCGCGGAGACCGCCCCCACCCGGAGCCGGGGTCGGGCGATGGCGTGGATCATGTGGGCGGCCAACTTCGGGACTCTCGGCGCCTACGGGGTCGGGGCCTTGGCCCTGCACCTCTACCCGGTGAGCGGCTGGAGGGTGACCCTCGGGCTGGGTGTGGTGCTCGCCTTCCCGGTCCTATCGGTCCGCAACCGCCTCGACGAGTCCCCGGCGTGGGACGTCGCCCGCCTGCCGAGCCTGCGCAGCATCGCCCGTTCCACCGCCGAGCACGCCCGCGGGAGCCGCCTCGCGGCGAGCGCTGTGGCGACATTCTTGTACCAGGTGGGTGACCAGGGTCTCGGCCTGGTCCTGCCGCTGCTCCTGGCGACGGTCCTGGCCAGCTCGGCGAGCACCGGGGCGGCTGGTGCCACCGCGGTGAAGGCGGTCACCATCCCTGCGGCCACCGTCACAGTGCTCGGGATCGAGTGGATCGGCCGGCGTCGCCTCCAGGTGCTCGGTTTCGCGGCCCGGGCAGCTGCGTTCGGTGCGCTCGGCGTCGGACTGGTCGCGCTCGTCCACCTGGGCCCGGTCCTGACCGGCGGCCTGCTGGCCGCCGGGTACTTCTTCGGGGCCGTCGGCCCTGACAAGACGACGGTGATCGTCCCCGCCGAAGACGCCCCGAGCGAGGTGCGCAGCACCAACCAGGGGGTCAGCCAGGCCGCCGGCCGGCTCGGTGGCATCGTGGGCGTCACCTGCTACGGACTGCTCGCCGCGGCAGGGGGCCCGGGCGCAGGGCTGCTGCTCTTCGCCGGCACTGCCCTGGCCGGCGCGGTCGTGAGCGCGCTCGGCATGTCCCGCAGTGGGACGATCGGCGCCGAGGCGGGCCCCCGGAGCCACCGGAGCAGCGTCTAGCCAGCCAGAGAGGTGGGTTGGCTGCTCTTCCTGCCGGAGGGTCGTCGTGGCGGGGGCGATGTGGCCACCGGGAGTCCTACCGGCTCAGGAGCGCCGGCGAGAGGTGACCGCTTCGGGGACCTGGACCGCTGGATGTTCAGCCGCCGGCAGGCACGAGCAGGCCGGCGGACTCGCCCACCACGGCGACAGCCTGCGTCGCGGCCGCGTCGAGCACCGAATGGTGCGGAGTCTGGCGGGACACCACCAGGCCCCGGGCGAGGACTCCGGCCTCGACCAGCGCCGCCGCCCGGCGGGCGGCTCGGTCGACGTCGTCGACGTGGGCGTTGAAGGACACCTCGACCACGACCAGGGCGTCGGTGCCGTCACGCAGGCGGCATTCGAGGAGCGCGTCGGCCCTTTCGAGATCCTCTGCGACCGGTGTCGAGAGACCGTCGAGCAGCTCGTCGTGCCGGTCGGGCGAGACCAGGCGGGTGCGGGTGGCGAACCGACGGGGCACGAAGCGGGCAGGGTTGTCGTAGAGCCGACCCTCCAGGATCTGGCCCTTGACGTCGCCCATGTCGGCTTTCAGGGTGGCCACGTCGGTCTTCAGGGTGGCCACGTCGGTCTTGAGCTCGGCTACGTCGGTCTTGAGCTCGGCTACGTCGGTCTTGAGCTCGGCTACGTCGGTCTTGAGCTCGGCTACGTCGGTCTTCAGGGTGCCCACGTCGGCTTCGAGGGCGGCGAAGCGCCGGTCGACTGCCGCCTCGAACCTGCGTAGCTCCTCGGACAGGAGCCGGAGGTCCTCGCCGAGCTGGCGGACGATCCGGGGGAGCTCCAGGAGCTCGTCGCCGAGCAGGACGGCCCGGAGCTGTGAGCGCAGCGCCGGATCGGCTTCGATCTGGCGGATGATGCCCAGGGTGTCCACGTCCCCAGGGTACCTGGGCAGCTGCGGGCGGACCCGGAGATTCGATCTCCCCCAGGCATTGGGGAACGAAGCGCGGGAGGGCGGCGTCGGAGGGACATGAGCACGCAGATCGCCCACGTTGGAGCTCCGGGCCAGCCCTCAGGAGCCGGAGGCGGCGACCAGGGACCGCATGTCCCGAGGTTGCTGGCCAGACGGACCGTGCTGCGCTGGGGGTTGGGGGCCGCGACCGCAGGGCTGGCGTTCGCTGCCGGCGACGCGTTCGGCGCAAGCGGTCTCGCCGCGCGCGCTGCAGCGGCGACGGGTAGCGCCGGAGCGCGGATCCCGCCCTCCGGGCCGGTGACCACGGCGGCTGCCCGGCGCGGGGCCGGGGTGGCAGCGGCCGCCCGGACCGAGACCGGGGCCGGGGCGGCAGGCGCCGGCAGCGCAGCGCACGAGCTACCGCACCCGGCATTGCGGTACTTCGGGCCCACCGAGGACAAAGCGGTTTATCTGACAATCGATGACGGATGGTTTCCCGACCCGGCGGTGCTCGACATGGTGCGCTCCGAGAAACTTCCGATCACGACATTCCTCATCGCCGAGGCGGCTACCCTCGCACCCGAGCGCCTGGCTTTCTGGAAAGCCTTTGCCCGGGCCGGCGGGACCATCGAGAACCACACCCTGAGCCACCCGTGGCTCACCCGGCTGCCGGCAGGGGAGGTCGAGGCGCAGTGGGAGCGCACGAGCGTGGCGTTCCGGAAGTACTTCGGCTACCGCCCGACGCTCGGCCGGCCGCCCTATGGCGCGGTCGACGAGGAGGTCTCCCGGGCTGCGGGCAACGCCGGGCTGGTCGAGCTGGTCATGTGGAGCGCGCTCGACGCCGGCGAGGGGATCCAGACCTGGAACGGGGGGCCGTTGGCCGCCGGGTCGATCGTGCTGATGCACTGGGACCCCGGCCTCACCGGCGAGCTGCGCCAAGTCCTCGCAGCCTGTGAACGCCAGGGACTGGTGCCGAGGCCACTGCCCCAGGCGGCCTGGGCGTGAGCCGGAGGGCGGCCCGGCGTCACGCCTCGCGTGAGGCGTCCTCCGGTCCTCCTTTCCCATCCTCCGCACTCGAGCCGGCTAGCTTCGGGCGGTGCGTTGCGAGGTGCTGGCGGTGGGAACCGAGCTGCTCCTCGGCCAGGTGGTCGACACCAACTCCGCGTGGATCGGCGAGCAGCTCGCGGCGGCCGGGGTCGACTGCCTGCTGCAGGTGAAGGTCGGCGACAACCTCGGCCGGATCGTGAGGGCCCTGCGCGACGCCCTCGCCCGGGCGGACGCGGTCGTCTGTTGCGGCGGTCTCGGGCCGACCCCCGACGACATCACCCGGGAGGCGATCGCCGAGGTGATGGGCGTCGGCTTGGAGACCCGCCCCGAGCTGGTCGAGGTGATCCGGGGGATCTACGCAGCACGGGCCCGGTCGATGCCGGAGAGCAACCTGCGCCAGGCCCAGGTGCCCGCCGGCGCCGAGGTGATCCCCCAGACCCGCGGCACCGCTCCCGGGCTCGTCTGCCCGCTCGGCGACCGGGTGATCTACGCGGTGCCCGGCGTGCCCCACGAGATGCGCGAGATGGTCACCCGCGCGGTGCTGCCCCACCTCGCCGCCCGGGCAGGGCAGCGGGCCACGATCCGCAGCCGCACGCTGCGCACCTGGGGCATCGGTGAATCGGCGCTGGCCGAGCTCGTCGCTCCCCGCCTCGCCGCCCTCGAGCCCGCCGGCAACCCGACGATCGCCTTCCTGGCCAGTGGGATCGAGGGGATCAAGGTCCGGATCACCGCCCGGGGCGCCGGACCCGACCCGGAGTACGCCGCCGACGCGCTCCTCGCCGCTGAGGAGGCCGAGGTGCGGGGGCTGCTCGGCGAAGCGGTGTTCGGGGTCGACGACCAGACGATGGAGGCGGCCGTCGGTGTGCTGCTCGCCGGCTCCGAGCGGACCCTGGCGGTTGCCGAGTCCCTCACCGGCGGGCTGATCGGCGCCCGCCTGACAGCCGTCGCGGGGGCGAGCGGATGGTTCCGGGGAGGACTGGTGTCCTACGCGAGCGACCTCAAGCGGGACCTGCTCGGCGTGGTGGAGGGGCCGGTGGTGAGCGCCGAGGCGGCTACCGCGATGGCCGAGGGCGCCGCCCGGCTCCTCGCGGCCGACGTGGGCCTCGCGGTCACCGGCGTCGCCGGGCCCACCGAGCAGGACGGCCAGCCGGTCGGCACGGTCTTCGTCGGCCTCGCCGGGCTCGGCCCGACGAGCAGCCGCCGGCTGCAGCTCGCCGGTGGCCGGGAGACCATCCGCCAGCTCACCGTCGTCCACGCCGGGGACCTGCTCCGGCGGGCACTGCTGCACGCCGCCGGCAGCGGGGCCGGCGGGGGCGGCGGGGGCGGGGCCGGCTGACGGGGCCG
>JAJZWW010000297.1 GCA_021846485.1 Actinomycetes bacterium | reverse complement strand
TCGAGCTCCTCTGCGAGCTGGCGGCGGCTCCGGGCGAGCATCCGGCGTCGCAGGATCCCCGCCGGCAGCAGGCGCCGGGCGACGCGGCTGAACGACTCGGTCGAGCTCCCCGGGTACACGAACAGGTAGAAGAAGCCTTCCGGCTGCTCGCCGATGCCCGGGACGCGGACCTCGGGCAGGGCGATGTCGAACAGGTCGGACGCGGCTGACCGCAGCTCGTCGACCCGGGCCTGCACCCGGTTCCGGGTCCGCTCGGCCATCTCGCGCCAGCTCGCCTCGGTGAAGTCGGCCTCCTCCCGGCGGAACGACTCGAAGCCCGAGCGCACCGCTGACTCGACCGCTTCGCGCAGCGAGGTCTCGAGCTCGCCGGCCCGGGACCCGCCGGCGACCGCTTCGAGGCGGGGACCCCACCTCTCGGGGGCGTGGCGGGCGAAGCCCTGGAGGTTGGTGGCGAGGCGGCGTCCGAGCACCTCGACGTCCCGGCGCAGGAGGGCGAGGTCGTCGGCGAGAGCCCGCCGTTGCCCCTCCGAGGCCTCCTCGAACATCGCCACCCGGTTGGCGAGGGTGTCGCGGTCGACCTCCAGGGCGGCTCGGGAGACCGCCACCGCGGTGCGGAGCCGGGCGGCCAGGTACCCGAGCTCACGGCGGGCGGACTCGTCGCGGGCGCCGGCCAGCTCGACGTCGGCGAAGCGCCTCAGCTCGGCCTCGAAGGCGGGGAGCTCCACCGACCCGGGACCTGGGGGCATGCCGGCGCAGCGGTCCTGGAGGCCCGCCAGCGCGGCCACGCACCAAAGCCGCGGCGGGTGAGGGGAGGGGGGCAGCGAGCGGGCCACGAACCGGCGGACCTCGTCGCGCTCCCCGGGGTCCAGGTGGTCGGCCTTGTTGATCACGAAGAAGCAGCGCAGCGCCCGGCTCTGGATGCGTTCGACGACCGCCCGCTCCCGCTCGGAGAGGGGTGCGTCGGCGGAGAGCACGACGATCGCCCCGTCGGCGCTGTCCAGGGCGGTGGCGGCGCTCCGGTCGTTGTGGCCGTGGACCGAGTTGATGCCGGGGGTGTCGACCAGCACCAGGCCGCTTTGGAGCAGGTCGCAGCGGACACGCACCTCGACGCCCTCGACCCCGAGGCGGTTGCCTGGGTTGCGCTCCTCGGCGACGAGTGCCTCGAGGTCGGCGGTCGGTGGCAGGTCCTCGACCAGACCGCCGGCGTAGGTCACGCCGACCCCCGGGGGCCCGTAGGCGACCTGGGTGGCGACGGTTGTCACCGGGATGGCGCCACTCGGGAGCACCCGCGCGCCTACCAGGGCGTTGACCAGCGTGGACTTCCCCCGCTTGAACTCGCCCACCACGACCACGTGGAAGCGGCCCCGCGCGAGGCGGTCGGCGAGCTCCCCTGCCTGCGCGGCGGCCGTGGGGTCCCACTCCCGTCCGGTCGCCGCCAGGCGCCGGGCGACCGTTTCGACGGCTTCCCGGTCGGCCGGGTCGTGGCCGGGTCGGTCCTGGCCGGGCGGGTCCTGGCCGGGTCGGTCCTGGCCGGGCGGGTCCTGGCCGGGCGGGACGTGGCCGGGCGGGACGTGGCCGGGCGGGACGTGGCCGCCCCCCTCCTGGCCGGTCACCGTCCACCCCCCCGAGCCCCGTCCCGGCGGGCGTCGCCGGCCACGCCCGGCTCCACGGCCACGACCACGGCCGACGCTGCCTCGCTCGCCCGGAACAGCGCGTGCGTCTCGAGCGATCGGCACGCGCTCGCCGGGTCGACCCCGCCGACCGCGGTGGCGAGCTCCGCGTCGCTCGCGCACCGCCACATCCCGTCGGTGCAGAGCAGCAGGCGGTCGCCCGGCTCGGGGGCGACGCTCACCACCTCGGGGGCCCAGCCGCCGGGACGCTGCCCGATGCGCACGACCCCGACGTCGCTGTCGCCACCCAGCCCACCCAGCCCATCCAGACCGCCCAGCCCACCCGGGCCGCCGAGCTGCCCGCCGGTGGGCTCGGCCCCGGTGGGCTCGGGGGTCAGGGGGCTCGCGTGGTCGGAGCTGAGCTGGTGGGCCCGGCCTCCCCGGACGAGGTAGGCGCGACTGTCGCCGACGTGGCCGACGGTGAAGCGGTAGCCGCTCCAGACGGCGATCGTCACCGTCGCGACTCCCCGGGAGTCGGGCGTCGCTCCGCCGCGGTACCAAAGCTCCCAGTTGGAGCTGCGCAGCGCCCGCTGGAGGCTGCCTTGGGGGTCGAAGGGGTCGACCGCGGCCAGGACCGCGGCGATAGCCCTGGCGCCCGACCCGTCCGCCTCGTCGGAGCCGTCGGCCACTGCGAAGCGGTCCGAGCCGACGTGGGTGGCGTCGGCCTCGCAGGCTTCCGACCAGGGCAGCGACATCGCCGCGGCTGTGACCCGCCACGGCGAGCCCGCCGCAGTCCGGGGCCTCGCCGCAGAGCGGCGGGGACCCCCTGAGCTGTCTCCTACCACGATGTCCTCCTGGAGCAGGTCGGGAACCTCGGGGTAGGGGTCATCAGCCCGCTGTCGGGCGGTCCAGGCGGACCCCATCGCCGTGCGGTCACACCGTACCCACCCGGCGCCAGTGTATGCTGCCCCGGACCGGATGATGCCCCGGTGGGAGCCACGGCACCCGAAGCGCCCGACTGGCGGGCTGATGGCCTCTTCCGAACCCCCCCACCGTTTGGAAGGACCCATGGGCTACCGGTTGGCACCAGCTGAGAGCCAAACGCTCCAAGTGCTGACCATCCTCGTCTTCGGCCCCTTCGTGAGCGGTTTCATCGCCCACGTCGAAGCCCGGCTCCAGGGTCGGCGCGGCCCGCGCATCCTGCAGACCTACTACGACATCGCCAAGCTGTTCACCAAGGAGACCCTCGTCCCCGAGGACGCCAGCTGGGTGTTCGTGGCCGGCCCGATCGTGGCCTTCGGCTGCTACCTGCTGGTCCCCCTGCTGATCCCGGTGCTCACCGACTTCCCCCTCCCGCTCGGCTACATGGGCGACATCCTCGGCGGGGGCTTCATCCTCGGGCTCGGCGGCTTCGCGGTCTCCCTCGCCGGCGCCGAGACCAACGCTCCCTACGCCCAGCTGGGCAGCAGCCGGGCGATGACCTTCGGGGCGCTCATCGAGCCGTCGATCCTGTTCGTGACCTTCACCGTCGCGGTGATCACCGGCACCGACCTGCCGTACTTCGAGGCGGCCGCCGCCCGGGCGTCGGCGGGGGCCGCCCTCGCTCCGGCGCACGTCCTCGCGGCGTTCGCCTTCTTCCTGGTGGTCCTCAACGACACCGGCCGGATCCCCGTCGAGTCCCCCTCCGGCACCATCGAGCTCGGGATGCTCGACGAGGGTCGGACCCTGGAGCACTCCGGGCCGCTGTTCGCCCTGCTGCGGTGGGGGTCGACCACCAAGCAGCTGGTGCTGTACGTGATCCTGATCAACGTCTTCGTGGCCCCCTGGGGCCTCGCCGGCACTGAGCGGCTCGGCTCGGTGCTGCTGGCCGTGCCGGTCTTCATCGGCAAGGCGATGCTCGTCGGGGCGGTCTTCGCGGTGATCGACGACAGCTTCTCCAAGCTGCGTTTGTTCAAGATCACCGAGTTCATGGCGGCGGCGTTCCTGATAGCGGTGCTGGCGGTGCTGGTGCTGATCCTCGGAGGTAGGTGAGTGGCGGTGGGCATCGGGCACGCATCGGTGTTCGGCGACGCGGCGGACGGGCTGACGCTGCTCGTGCTGCTCACCGAGTTCGCCATGCTGCGCGCCCCGCTCTCGCGCTCCCAGGTGCGGCTCTACAGCTTCCAGTCGCTGGTCGTGACCGCTCTCGCGACGGTGGTCGCCGCCCGCCACGGCCTGGACGACCTCTACGTGATCGCCGGGCTCACCTTCGTCCTCAAGGTGGTGGCGGTGCCCTGGATAATCCTACGGGTGCTGCGGGAGGCGGGTACCGAGCTCGCCGGGAGCAACCGCCTCGGGGTGGCGACGATGGTCCTCGTGGGCATCGCTGTGTCCGTGTTCGGTTTCTTCACCGTGGGCGGCATGGCGTTCCATTCCAGCACCCTTCCGGCGCCCGCCCTCGGATTGAGCGTCGCCGAGATCCTCGTGGCCTTCATCATCGTCATCCTCCGCTCCGACGTCGTGTCCCAGGCGGTGGGCTTCTTCTCCCTGGAGAACGGCGTCTCGATCGCCAGCCTGGTCGTCGCGTCGGGCCTGCCGCTCATCGTCGAGACCGCTTTCCTGTTCGACCTGGTCGTGGCGGTGGTGGTCTTCGGCGTGCTGATGCGGGTCCACCACCGGCGCACCGACACGCTCTCCACCCTCGTGCTCGACCGATTGAAGGGCTGAGATGGCCTGGATCCTCGTAGTGCTGCTCGTGGCGCCGGCGGTCGTCGTCGTCGCGTGCGCCGTGGTACCCACCCGCCTGGCCCAGGTGGCGAGCGTCGGCGCCGGCCTGCTCTGCTTCGTCCTGTCGCTGCTGCTGGTCGGGCACCCCTCGACCGCTGCCCTCGGGGGATGGCTCCTCTCCGACCCGCTCTCGGTCGTGTTCGTGGTGCCGACCGCCTTTTTGTACCTGACGACCATGGTGTTCTCGGTGGGGTACCTGCACCCGGCGGGCGACGCGGTC
>JAJZWW010000296.1 GCA_021846485.1 Actinomycetes bacterium | reverse complement strand
CGACTGGGACACCGTCGGGCGGATCATCGAGCGGGTGATGGCGACCGGGCTCGACCCCAAGCGCCTCGACAACCTCTTCGTGGCCGGCGCTGACGAGGTTTCGTGGCGCAAGGGCCACTTTTCTGGAGTGCCAGATCTGTGCGGGGGTGTCGCGGGCAGGGGCCTTTTGCGGGGTTGGTGTCACACCCTCTGGATACGGTGCGCCACGTGCAGCATTGTGCGCCACATAGGGAAGTTCTGTGCAGCCGTTGCGTGTCGCGCTGACCGATACGCTGGCCTACTGGACGGTGGTCGACGACGACTGGCGGCCAGTCCCGGCCGCTGACGCCTACCTGCGCCATCTCCGTCTCGGCGCCGACCGGGCCGAGGGCACCACCCGCTCCTACGCCTCGGACTTGGCCTGCTACCTGTCGTGGTGTCAAAGCACTGGGCGCGACCTGCTCGCCGGCGTCAAGGCACTCGGGTCCTTCGTCACCATGCTCAAGACGACGCCGGTCACCCGGGCCGGGGCCGGGCAGGGAAAGGTGCGTTCGGCGGGGAGGATAAATCACGTCTTGGCTGCGGTGCGCGAGTTCTACAAGCACGCCGTGGCCGAGCACACCCTCGACGCCTCGGTGCTCACCCTCCTCTACGAGGTGGGCGACGATCGTCATCTCCCCGCCGAGCTACGTCCCGAAGGATCGGGACTGCGTTATCGGGCCCGGCCCCGCCACGTCCAGCGCTCACGGCGCACCGCGCGCCCGGTGCCGGTGCACCACGACGAGGTGGAGGCGTTGCTGCGGACATCTCGCTGCTGGCGGGATCGGTTCTTGTTGGTCATCTTGTGGTTCTGCGGGCTGCGCGTCGGCGAGGTGTTGGGGCTGCGCCGCTCGGATCTGCACCTGGTCCCCTCTGCCGCCCTGCTCGGTTGCTCGATGCCCGGACCCCATCTCCATGTGGTGGCCCGGGACAACCCCAACGGTGCCCGGGCCAAGTCCGGCGAGCGGTCGGTCCCCGTGCGCAGCGAGGTGCTTGCCTGCTATGACCGCTACCTGACCGAGCGGGAGGCCTGCTCGGCCGCGAGGAGCTGTGACTTCGTGCTCGTCAACATCGCGCATGCGCCCTTGGGGCACCCGATGTCGAGCGACACCGTGCGCAAGTGGCTGGCCGTGACGTCGAGACGGGCCGGGCTCGATCGGGTGATCACCCCCCATATGTTCCGCCACGCCACCGCCACCGAACTGCTGGCGCGCGGTGCATCGATCGACGTGGTCAAAGAGTTGCTCGGGCACGCATCTATCCGCTCAACCGAGATGTACCTGCACTCCGACATCGACGCGCAGCGTGCCGCGGTGGACCGGCTCGGGCCACTCGACTTTGGATCCGAGGAGGTGCAGCCATGAGGGCCGAAGCGATCGCGCGTCAGGCGGACCAGGTATCGGTCGGTGACCTTGATCGCCTCGCGGCTGCTCTCGACATGGCGTTACTCGTGGCAGTGGGCTGGGATCCAGTGAGCGAGTTGTTCACCCCTGACCGATCACACCGCCTGCTCGGCTACCAGGTCTGCGCGGTGGCAGGTTGTGGCAGCGAGGCGTGGTGCAAGGGCCCGCTGTGCGGTGCCTGCGCCACCCGTCGGGCCCGCGAACCCAGTCAGCCCATTGAAGCCTTCCTCTCGGCGGGCGTCAGCGCGCGACGTCCAGGCGAGCGACTGTGCGCGGTGTGCTGCCTTCCGGGCTTCTCTCGCCCGGCTATCTCCAACGGCCTATGCCTGAGTTGCGATGCCCTGCGAAGGCGCCGGGGCCAGAGCACGGAGGACTTCCTCTCGGGCGACGGCCGTCCCTTCGGACCGCCGCCACCTCGAGCGACGTTGGGGATCTGCGCGGTGCTCTCCTGTGAGCGCCTCGTCGCCCGCCAGATCCACGGACTGTGCGACGCGCACGATCAAGCTTGGCGAGTGGCGGGCCACCCTGACCTAGAACGGTTCGCCCGGACCGCCCTTCCGTGCCGGGGGAATCGGCAGGGACGCGTCATTCTGCGCGGCCTGCCCCCACGCGTCATCCTCGAAGTGCTTTTGGGCATTCAGGGCTGCCTCGAGTCCGGGCGTCGGCTCATGCCAACCGACCTCCGGGCCAGTGCCGATTATCTGCGCCGAGCACAAGCGAGCAGTGTCGGCGAGATCGACGTGACCGCCGTGACGCCAGCAGTGCGCCACTTCTTGTCGCTCACCGCCCGCTGCGTCGCACTGGCCTGTTCAGATCTCGAAAGTGAGCAGAGCAAGGACGTCTGGGATCTGCGCCACTGGGGCAAGCACGGCTCGCTGTCGTTCATCGGCACCAGCGCCCTGCACGTCAATGGCCGAGCCATATCCCCACCGATCACCCAAGGATGGCTGAAGGCAGCTGCCAAGACGTGGGCCGCGGACGCTCTCATCTCGGTCGGCAAGGTGAGCGTGCAGACCACGCTCAACGCCGTTGGAGTCTTCTCGGCGCATCTGGCTCGTCGCGACGACGCTGGAGAAGACCCGGCTCTGCTCACTCGCCGCGACATCGAGGCCTTCTTGGCTCGGCTGGGACACCTCGAAGCAGCAGGGACGACGACTGCCTTCATGCGGCGCCAGACCATAGATGTGCTGTCGAAGTTCCTACGGGACTGTCGGGCGCTCGGGCTCACCGGCCCTGGTGCCCCGATGGCTGGGTTGGCCGACGAGGTGGCACTGCGGCGAGGCGATCGTCCGGCGCCGTTGCGCCGGGAAGCCGACGATGTCGGTCGAGCCCTGCCCGAGATCGTCATGGCGCAGCTCCTCTCGGAGGAGAATCTCGGGCTGCTCGAGCAGATGGCGGGTCCGATGGCCCGGGCCGCGGTCGAACTCGCCGCCGGCGTTGGCCGCCGCACCGCCGAAGTGTGCTCTTTGTCGTTGTCCTGTCTCGACTTCGACGACCACGTGAGCGAGGACGGCGAGCACCAAACGAGTCCGGTCCTGGTGCATGACATGCCCAAGGTGGGCAAGGTCGGCGTGCGTCTGCCCATCTTCGAGCGCGAAGTGGCGATCATCTCCGCCCAGAGGGCTCGGGTGCTTGCCGCTTTCCCCGACACAGCCCCGGAGCATCTCGCCCTGTTTCCCCGAGTCCTCAAGAACCCAGACGGCACCCGGCCGGTCTCACCGAGCTGGTTGGACCGGGTGATGCGCCAGTGGGTTGACGCCTTGCCCCGTCTTGACGGCCCGGAACGCAACGCCAACGGACGCCCGGTGCCGTTCCCCAGGAATCGGGTGTTTCCCTACGCGTTCCGTCACAGTTTCGCCCAACGTCACGCCGACGCCGGCACACCGGTCGACACGTTGAAAGAGCTACTCGGACACGACACTGTACGATCCACGCTCGGCTACTACCGGGTCACCGCCCGGCGCAAGCGGGCCGCTCAAGATGCTCTGGGTCCGCTCCAACTCGATGCTGCTGGTCGTCGTGCTCGCCCGAGTTTGAATGGCCTCAGTGACGCCGAGGCGCTGCGCGAACAGATCGGCCAGGTCGCAGTTCCCTTCGGGGTGTGCACCGAACCGGCCAACGTCGCCGCCGATGGGCATTCCTGTCCGTTCCGGCACCGCTGCACCGGCTGCACCTACTTTCGCACCGACCCCTCCTACCAGCCCGAGCTGACCGCTTATCTGGCCCAGCTCCTGGCCGACAAAGAGCGCCTGGCCACAACGATGCCGCAGTTGGCCGAGTGGGCCCGCAGCGACGCCGTTCCTTCGAACGAAGAGATCGACGCCGTGCGACTACTCATACGGGCCAACGACGAGCAGCTCGGCGAACTCGGCGCCACCGACCGCCAGCGCGTCGAGACAGCCATCGCCACCATGCGTACAGAACGCGCCGCCCTGGTCGACACCTTCCCGGTCGAGTTCCGCGGCCTTACCCGTCAGACTCGCCCCACTCTCTTCCCGGCCATCGAGGCCGCCGCTGAACACCGTGCCGCCGGTGGCTGAGCCAGGCGAACACCTGGTCCGGCTGCGCCGGGCGGACTCGAGCGCCAAAGCAGCGCGCGTCCTCGCCGCCCTCGATGCCATGGTGGCCGCCGGTGAGTCGCCCCAACCCGCCGTCCTGGCCCGCAAGGCAGGGGTGAGCCGCCGGTTCATCTACGACCACCCTGAGCTACGGGCTGAAGCCGAACGGCGCGCGGTCGAAGTCACCGATCGCCAGGCCGCGGACACTGCGGCGAGCATCCGGGTGACGACCGCGTCGTTACGTGCCGACTTGGAGAACGCCAAGGCGCTCAACCACCGGCTCGAATCCCAGCTCGGCGCGCTCAAGCATCGGCTGGGCGAACTGTTGGGCCACCAGGTGATGGCCGACGACCTCGCCGCCGGATCTACCCGCGCTCAAAGCGAAGCGACCGGCACCCGGATCGCGGAGCTCGAGCAGATGCTCTTCGAAGCTCGAGAAGCACTGGCACAGAGCACCGAGGGACTCGAAGCCGCACGGCAGATCAACCGCGAGCTGATGGCACGGCTCAACCGCGGCGGTTGAGACCATGTGGCGCTCACCTGTGCGCCACAATAAAAACCCTGTTCAACGACCATAAAACACAGTGTGAACTCCAGAAAAGGCTTCCCTTTTATACGCAATCTCG
>JAJZWW010000295.1 GCA_021846485.1 Actinomycetes bacterium | reverse complement strand
AGGCCGGCACACCGCTCGACCCGTCCAACGTCCGCAAGGCCGTCGCCAAGGTCGCCGCCGCCGCCGGGATCGTCGGAGCCGTCAACCCCTACACCGCCCGCCACTCCGCTGCCTCCCTGCGCCTCGACGCCGGCCAGCCCCTCGATCAGGTAGCCGACCTCCTCGGAGACGACCCTCGCACCGTCCTTCTCCACTACCGCCCTATCGCAGCCTTCGGCCGCAACCAAAGGCCTCGCGTGAGCTGAGAGCGGGGGTGCGGGGCGGGGGGCGGCCGAAGCCTGCGAACCTCGCGGCATGGTGGTGGGACGGGCGGGGTTTCCGGGCCGGCAGAGCCGGCCCTAGGCGGCTCGGGGGTCAGGGTGAGTCGCCGTGAGGCGGGTGGCGGGGTGCGGACTGGCCCCGGGATCTCCGTTGCGCTGAACTTCGGGTTGAGAAACATCGGAGCTGCTCGCAGGAGGCACGGGGCCATGTCCGCGTTCGAGATGGTGCACCAAGATCGCATCGCTGGCAAGTTGGTCTGCTTCGACCGGTTGATCATCAAGGGCCACATCACCAAGCTGTACCCTGCCGGGGCGTTCAAGGGCTTCTTGGACGCTGAGGGGGTGCTACTCAAGGACTTCGGCTCCTACGTGACTGCTCGCACCGACGAGCTGAAAGCACATGCCAAGGCCATGGCCCGCGACGCCGGGCGGCCCTACCTCTATCTCGGCGCGGCCCACACCAAGGCCAAGGGCAGCTCGAAGGAGGACCTGGCCCGATCGATCGCGGAACGAGACGGGATCACCGAGGGCCTGATCTGCGTGTTCGCCACAGTCGAGCCGTGCAGCAGCTTCGACGTGAACAACAACGCGAGCACCCATCGCCTGGAGATCGTCCGCCGCCGTCGCAAGTGCCTGTACCTCTACTCCTACCGCATCGACGCCGAGCTCGGGTTCTGTCATGTCCGGGTGCAGAGCTGGTTCCCCTTCGAGATCCGAGCCTGGGTGAACGGCCGTGAGGCGCTGAGCCGGGCGTTGGACAAAGCCGGAATCGGCCACACCCGCTACCTCAACTCGATCGTGACCTGCGAGGACTGGGAGGCGGCCCAGGCGCTGGCAAACAAGCTGGCGAAGCGGCGCTGGCCGGCCCTGCTCAACGCCTTGGCCCGCAAGCACAACCCGTTGATCAACCGGATCGGCCGGGCCGGCTTCGGTGGCTACTGGTGGGTCGCTGATCAAGTCGAGGTCGCCACTGATGTCGCCTTCGTCGACCGTGACAGCCTCCAAGAGGTCCTCCCTGGCCTGTTCGCCCATGCCACCTCCAATTTCTCATCCACCGACGTGCTGCGCTTCTTGGGTCGCAAGCCCCACCCGAACCTGACCAAGGAGGTGACCAGCTCGACGCGGCACCGGCCGGAAGGCTGGCGGGTCAAACACACCATGGGGCGCAACTCCATCAAGGTCTACAACAAGGCGAATGTCCTTCGAGTCGAGACCACCATCAACGACCCGAGCGAGTTCCGGGTGCTCCGGCTCCAAGCGGGCGACGACGGCCACCGGCATCCAGCCTGGCGGCCCATGCGCAAAGGGGTGGCCAACCTCGGCCGCTACCACCAAGTTGCCCGAGGAGCCAACGAACGATACCTGGAGGCCCTCTCAGCGGCCTCCGATCACGGCGAGGCCGTCAAAGCTCTCGACGACTTGTGCCGACCAACGATCCACAACCAACGTCGAACCGCCAGCTTCAACCCTGCCACCCGATCCGACCTGGCCCTGTTCAAAGCTGTCCTCGCCGGCGAGCACGCCATCGTCGGGTTCCGCAACGACGACCTCACCAACCGACTCTATCCTCGACCGCCGTCAACCCAACAAGAAGCCCGCAGACGCTCCGCTCGCACCTCCCGGCTGATCAGCAAGCTTCGGGGTCACGGCCTCGTCACCAAAGTGAAAGATCAACGCCTCTACCGAGTCACCCCCCAAGGCCAGCGGGTCATGTCCGCGGCACTCGCAGTGCACGACCGGGACTTCCCCGCCGCCTACGAACACGTGTTAGCGGCCTGACCCGATCACGGCCGGCAAAACCAAACCCACCCGATAAACATCGTCGCGCATTTCATAGATCTTGCGGAGCAATGTCATAGAGTGCTGAATGAGCCCCCTTCTCCAGGGGGCTCATTCATGTCCTGTTGGCTGTCGCGTATAGTGGGTAACAGTCCAAGATAACAGTCCGCATAGATTGTTGCTGGCGGATTACGTCATTGACATTCTGGCGTCAGTATTGAATAGCTCCAGCTCGGCGGGAGTTAGGCGATGGCGGACCATGAATGCCCTTTCGCCTACACGCCAGAGTCCTTCGCCGCGTTCCAACTGTGGGAGTTGTGCGATCTCGGTTTCTGACAGGCCGATGGCCGCACCGGTTTTCTCGGCCTCCCCGGATTCTTGGGCGTAGATCACGCGGTTGGAGCAGTCGGCCAGAAGACCGAGTGCGGTGTTCCGGGCAGCAGAGTCGGCATCACCGACCGCTCCCAGGTCGGAGAGGCGGTGAATGATCGCCATGTTGGCGATCCCGTGGGCTCGTGACAGTTTCCATTGGGCCTGCATACGGCTGAGCAGTGCTGGGGAGCGCATGATCCGCCAGGCTTCGTCGTAGACGACCCAGCGCAGGCCGGCGCCGGGGTCGAACAGCGCGGCTTCCATCCATGCCGAGGCGCAGGTCATGACGAGCGCGATCATCGTGTCTGACGCTCCCGCGCTTGCTACATGCGACAGGTCGATGGACACCATCGGCAAGGAGGGATCGAAGGCGACGGTAGAAGGACCGTCGAAGAGGCCGCCAAGGTCGCCATCGACCAGTCGGGCTAACGCGTGGGCGGCTTCCCGCCCGTCGGTCGCCAACTGGCGGGCGGTCGAGCCTCGCCGGTCGGCGCTGGGGTACAGCATGGCTTGGACGACCAGGGGCAGGATCGGGGGTTCGCCTCGACCGGCGGTCTGTTCCACGACATGATCGACCGCGGCTGCAATGGCGGTGCGCTGGGTCGGGCGGAGGGGCCGGCCGAGGGACTGCTCGGTCAACGCCCCGAGCAGGTCGTTGCGGCGTTGGGCGACGACCTGCTGCCAGGTGTCGTCGGCCATGCCGGTCGGACGCGGCCCCTCGTCCAGGGGGTTGAGCCGGTTGCCGGTACCGACCTCGATGGTGGCCCCACCGTTCGCTTTGACTACAGGCGTCCATTCCCCCTTGGGATCGCCCGGCACGTACACACGCCGGCCCAGAGGGAGGCTGCGTGTGGTTAGGGACTTCGCCAGTGTGGACTTGCCTCGGCCGATGACACCGGCGAGGAGCACGTTCGGGTTGGTGAGCACACCCTTGCCGTAGAGGACCCACGGGTCGAACACGAACCCGGCTCCTGACCACGAGTCGTGACCGATCAGCACTCCGTCCGAACCGAGACCGGCTTCTGCGAGGAAGGGGTAGGCCACGGCGAGCACGTCGCTGGTCGCCCGATACGGGGTGGTATGGAGGCGACGGTAGGACCGCAGGGCGGCCGGGCCGGGCTCGCCCCGCCTCGGCAAGTAGGCGGCGCGGCGCCGCTCCTGTCGCTGGGCGTCCAAGACTGCTTTTCGTTCTGCCATCAGCGCCTGGCGGGCATCAGCCTCGATCTTGCGGGCCGCCCTGGCCTTTGCTCGCCGCTGCTTGCGCGGCAATCCAGCGGAAACATACCCGGCCGCGCCGACGGCACGCCGGGACGGGCCGGCCAGGACCGGTTGCACCTTCTCGCAGCCATCTCGTGCTGGCGCCGTGTTCTCCTCCTGATGTGAGGTCTGTCGCGGCTCGGACTCCGGGCGATCCGAGAGCGACCGGCGCCGCCAGCTCGGCCTCCGTCTCGCTTTCGCCTCCGGCTGCGAGACTGATTGCGATAGCTCCGCAGGGAGGGGGACGGGGGGCGGCCAGTCTGGCGGTGGCGGCATGGGTACCGGGGGCAGCCACGAATCGGGTGGACCCGGAGGCAGCGGCCAAGCCGGGCTCGGAGGCGCTGGGTTGCTGGGCTGTTGGGTCACAGGGTGCTCCTTCCCAGGGGCAGGCCCGCGGCGATGAAGCCTTGGGCTTGCTGGCCGTAGAGGACCCGTGTCTCGCAGACCGCTTGGTTCGCGGCCCGTTCGATCTGCTTGACGGCGCCTCGTAGCCCGTCGAGGTCGTCAGCGGTGACGACGATCCAGCCGTGGTAGTCGATCTCGGCGTGACCGGCAATGAGCGCTCGTTCCCTCGCGGTTACATCAGCCCACTCCTGGTCGTCGGCCAGGTCGTGCATCTGGCCGATCTTCTCTTTCTGCCGCCGGTCGGCCTCCATTGCCGTCTTGTCGCGCTTGATCTGGCGGAGCGCGGCAGTGACATTCTTGGGCGTCATGTGGATCGAGAGCGTCTTACGAACGTCGGGAGCGAAGATCAGCGGATGGAGGAAATGGGCGGCGACCTCGATGCGGGGCCATTCACTGATCCACAACACGGTCGAGTAGCCGGAGTCGTGGCGGAGGTAGGACCAGTGCTCGTCAATGGCGAGCGGGCCGGCGTGGGCCAGGTTCGCGCCGGGCGAGGTCGGGCCGAAGTCGCCGCCGAGCATCGGGTCATACGCGGAG
>JAJZWW010000294.1 GCA_021846485.1 Actinomycetes bacterium | reverse complement strand
TCGTCGTTGGGCTGGTCGATCCCACCGTTCAGGACGCGCGCCGACGCACGGGCCTGGGCGCTCAGCTCTGAGCGCGCTTGCGCGACGACCTGGCCTGCGCGCTGGCGAAGGAATGTCACCCGCCCCCATCATGGGACCACCCTTCCGCCACGAGCATGGGGCCCCTCATCATCGGCCAGGCCGGCGCCGCAGAACCTGGCGGCAGCGTCACTCTGCTCAGCGCCACCCTTCGGGACCTGGCGCGGCCACCGACGGCGCTCCGACCCGATCGCACGAGCGGTGAGGTACATCCGGCTCAAGTCTCGAAGCGCCCGTGAGACAGCAACCGGGCCGGAGAGCTTGACAGATCACATAAGTCCACACGAGGCGCAGCGAGCCCGACGGACGAAGATCTTGACGCAGGTTGGGGCCTCCCGGACGAAGCGCCAGTAGCCCGACCACCCCCCATCGAAGACGCGCAGTCCGGGCAGGACGGCATCTCGACCACGACCTCCCGGCCAGCGGCCGCATGGGTCTCGACGGACACCGAGAGGGGCAATACGATGGCCATGGCGATACGCCGCCTTGGACCCCTTGACGATTGACTCTGCTCAGTGCCTATCGGCCTCGATGGGCCGCGTTGACACGCCGCCGCTCCTGCTGTCTGGCCACCGCGTCCCAGTGGCCGTCGGACACCCAGGTCCGAGCGAACGCCGTCGTTGCGAGATCAGCCGTCTGCGGGTGTTCGCGTGGCACGGTGGCATTCGCCACCGCCTTGATGCCCACGAGCACATCTCGCGGCACCTCGGCGAGCTCACGAGCCAGCGCGCGCCAACGCTCCTCGAACGACGCCCGAGGGACCACCTCCTCGGCCAGACCCCATGTCACCAGATCGCCACCGGTGACGACCGTACCCGTTGCCAACAGGTACACGGCTCGCCCGCGCCCGATCAGCCCGGTCAACCGCTCTACCCCTCCCCATGCAGGCATGATGCCGAGGTGCACCTGGGTGAAGCCCATTCGGACGTCGTCGGCAGCGATCCGGACGTCACACGCGAGGGCCACCTCACCGCCACCGCCGTAGGCATCACCGTTGACGGCTGCGACCACCGGGATCGGGAGCCGACCGAGACGGTCCAGGATTCCCCGCATGCGTACTGCCATGGCCTGCGCCGACTCGAAATCTCGGACGTCCGCCAACTCTTTCAGGTCGCCGCCAGAGACGAAGACTCGGTCGCCGGCACCGCGCAGCACCACAACACCTGCTGCTGATCCTTCGATAGCGGAGATTGATTGCTCGAGCCCGTCCATGACCGCGCTGCTGATGGCGTTGCGCGTTTCGGGTCGATCGATGACAATCTCAGCGACGTCGCCGTCATACGTCAAGACCACCGAACCTGTGGATGTCATGCGCGCTTCCTATCGTTCGTCGTCAAATTGGATCTCTTCGTACTGCCAGGTCCCAGACCGGTCCGCGCCGCGGCTGGGCGCCGTGCAACAGCCACTGTGCCGGTGCCCTCCACCGCTCACCTGCGTCCCTCTTCACCGGCCTTCTCCGGCGATCCCCGGCCGTCGAGCACGATCCCGCAGTACTCGTCCACCAGAAGGGACACCGCCTGTTGGCTGTCGAGCGCTCCGGCGGCGTAAGCGGCCTGCAAGCGACGATAGGTCGCAGACGTCCGCAGACGCCGCGAGAACTCGTCCAGGGAGCGCTGCAGACGGTCGTCGACGTCGAACCACCGCCGGTTGCGATCCAGCGCAGTCGGTCCATCTTGCTCGACCCAGCGCCGATGTCTCTGCAGGGCAGCAAGGACGGTGTCGATGCCGAGCTCCTTGTCGGCGATAGCCCGGACGACGGGTACGCGCCACCCGCCCGGCTGGCCATGGCGCAAGCCGAGCATGTCTTCGAGATCGGCGACGAGCCGATCCGCACCGCCGAGATCGTCCTTGTTGACGACGATGACGTCGGCGACCTCGAGCACCCCAGCCTTCGCCGCCTGCACGTGGTCGCCCCATCCAGGTGCGACGAGGAGCACACGCGTGTCGGCCAGCCCAGCCACGCCGCACTCGACCTGGCCGATTCCGACGGTTTCCACGACGACGAGACCGAAGCCGACGGCACCGAGGACACGAACGGCGTCGGGGACCAGCGCAGCGAGGCCACCGACGCGCCCTCTCGATGCCAGCGACCGGGCGAAGACACGATCGTCGTTGTTCAGCTCCTGGAATCGAAGCCGGTCCCCGAGCAGGGCACCCCCGGTGACCGGAGAGCTGGGGTCGACTGCGAGGATGGCGATCCTGTCGTGTGTTTCCCGCAGGCTCTTCACCAGGCCTCTGGTCAAAGTGGACTTGCCCGCACCCGGAGCGCCGGTGATACCCACGACATACGGCCGCGTGCTGGTCTCCGCGATGCGGACTACCTCGCGGCATCTGTCGTCGTCACCGTCGACCAGACTGATCAGCCTGGCAACGCTGTGCACATGTCCCGCCCGACCGCGTTCGAAGAGCGTCTGGACAGCACCCACCACGTCACGGTCGGCCATGCGGTGCGATCACCTCCCGCTCTAACGCTTCGCTTGGAACTGAGCGACGAGCAGCGAGCCAGCCTGCCGGACATGGTCCATGGCAGCCGCCTGGGGCCCCCTTCGGATCGCCGTCCACGATGGCACGGAACATCCGTGTCTGGCCCGCCTGGGCTTGACGAGGCCAGTCCTGGAGGAGGGAGGAAAACCCTTCTGGTATGTAGCGCGTGCTGCCCCTCAGCAGCTGCAGCATCTTTGGGCTCCCTGCGCCAGCATTGATGACCGCGTGGAACTGCCAGTTGAGATCTTCGAGCTCGCCGATCTGCGAGGGCACCGGCACCCGATCTCCCCTGAGCGCGTGACACACGCTCGCAGCCGTGCCACCAGCTCCGGTGACGCCTTCGCGCAGGCCCGTCGCGCCAGGGCTCCCATCAGGTACGCGTGCGTTTCGTAGATGTCGGCCAGATCCTCCGGGGTCATCTCCAGGACACGCACAGATTGGTTGGGGGACCGTTCCACGAACCCCTCCGCCTCGAGCCCGAGCAACGCATCGCGCTCCGGTGTCGCGCTGGCCCCCAACAACCCCGCCAGCTGCTCCTGGCTCGTCTTGCCCGTCTCACTCTGCCCGGTCAGGATCATCCGTCGAAGGATCCGCTGCACCCCGTCGCTCGGTCGGATACGCCGGATCTCCCTGGTCATCGCTTCTCCGGCCCCTGATCGATCCTCGGCCCGCTCTCGGCTCCAGGCGACGGCCACCCGATCACCGGTCCGACATCGCCGGTCGCACCGAACCCGGGTCGGTGGCCACGCCGGCACCGGCCGCCAGCAATGCGTCGACCTCCACCTCCGAGTACCCGACCTCGACGAGCACGGCCCTCGTGTGCTCACCCACGCACGGCGCCCCACGCCGGCCGGCCGCGCTCCCTCCAGGTACCGGCCCCGGCACATGGCGATAGCTGCCGTACACAGGGTGATCGGCAGTCACCACCAAGTCTCGGTCCTGCACCTGCGGGTCTGCCAGCGCCTCGTCGATGCTGTTGACCCGTCCACATGCCACCCGGCTGCCTCGCAGGACTTCGATCCAGTGGGCCCGTTCCGCTGTCGCAAAAATCGCCTGAAGGATCCCCACGATCTCCTCTCGATACCGATGCCGCCCGCCGTTGGTCCGGAACCGCTCGTCGGCGAGCCGCTCATCGCCCAACGCACCGACCAGGCGTGCCCACATCCGGTCGTTGCCCACGAACACGCTCAGGTATCCGTCATTGCACGCGAAGAGCTGAGCCGGCACGAGCGAGCTGTGCGCACCCAGGGCACGCCGGACCGGCTCCTCGCCGCCATTCAGTGCCCGGGTGGCCAGGTAGCTCAGCATCGATATCTGCGTGTCGAACAGGCTCATGTCGAGATGGCAGCCGACCCCGCTGCGGTCCTTGCGGACCAATGCGCTGGCAATGGCGAACGCCGCGACCAAGCCTCCGACGTGGTCGACGTACGAGATCCCCGCCTTGCCAGGCGGGCCGTCAGGCTCACCACCGATGCTCATGACCCCCGCCATGGCCTGGATGGTGTAGTCGTACCCCGGTTGGCCTGCTAGCGGACCAGTCTCGCCGAAGCCCGTCAGGGAGCAGGTGATCACAGCTGGGTTGACCTCCCGCATCGCCTCCTCGGTGAGGCCGATGCCCGCCATCGTCCCGGGCCGGAAGTTGTCCACGACGACATCCGCCGACCCGATCAGCCGCTTCATGGCGACCATGCCGCCTTCGGTGCCCAACCGCAAGGCGACGGATCGCTTACCCCAATTGAGCGAGGCGAAGTAGAGCGAGATGTCTTCGCTCAGATAGTCTGGGCCCACGTGTCGAGCGTCGTCGACGTGATCGGGGTCCTCGACCTTCACCACGTCGGCGCCGAGCTCAGCCAGCGCCAGCGTGCCATATGGTCCCGCCAGGAATTGCGTCATATCGACGACACGAACGCCGGCCAACAGGCCGTCGACATCTGCGCCAGCCTTTTGCGTCATTCCAGAACCGGCAGGCCATGCTCCCATCAACGCGACGCCATCCTCTGTGCACACAGCACACCGACGGTGTCGACCATGGCATCGAGCGCCGAGCCAGTCGGGAACACGG
>JAJZWW010000293.1 GCA_021846485.1 Actinomycetes bacterium | reverse complement strand
GCAAGGCGGCAGTGGTGGGACGGGCCGGCGGCTGGCTGGGAGTGCGGCCCAGGTCGGGTCGTTGTGGGACCGGGCGCCGCTCGGGCACCGGGAGAGTGAGACAGGAGCGATGGATGACCGTGGAGAGCAGCTCAGCTTCGACGACCTCTTCGGCGCTAGCGTCGATGACGATGACGGCGAACGGGAGGACGACGGACTACGGGCGCTACGGGAACCTGGCCGCGGACCACATGGCCCGGTGGCTCCCGACCGCGTTCGCCGCCGTCGAGGACCGGGAGGGGTACTTCCGCGCGTTGGACGACCGGGTGGCGAACACGATCAGGGACCGAGAAGTCTCTTTGACGCCGCCGAAGAGGTTGCAGGAAACGGACTTCCCGGCCTACGCGGGTCAGGTCCAGATGGCGCACCTGATGGCGGAGGAGCAGGTCCTGGCCGAGCTGGTCTACTTGGACCCCGAACCGGGGACGGACCCCGACGAGGCGGAGACGGACCGGGACGGGGCGTTCATCGACCCCGGCTGGACGCCACCGAGACTGGCGGAGTCGGGCCTGAGCGAGGACTAGCAAGAGAGTCTGCCCGCCCGGTCGCGGTCGAGTGGCGGGCCACCTCGGCCAGCGATCTGGCCCCGGCGGGGAACAAGCATCGGGCGCACGCGAACCTGGCCGCCCTGGCGACCTTGCGCCAGGTGCAAGCCGAAGAGCGCCCGGCGAGCCCGGACGAGCAGGCGGTGCTGGCCCGGTGGTCGGGGTGGGGATCGCTTCCCAAGGTGTTCGACCTGGCCGACGGCGAGTACGGCGAGGTCCGTGATCGGCTGCGAGAGCTGTTGGACGACCGGGAGTGGGCGGCAGCCTCCCGGACCACCTTGAACGCGCACTACACGAGCTTTGAGGCAGCAGACGCCATCTGGCGGGCGGTGCGCCGGGCCGGGTTCGCCGGGGGCCGGGTGCTCGAACCAGGCGTAGGCGCCGGCACGTTCCTCGCCACCTGGCCCGGCGGCGACGCCGGGGCGATAGAGGCGGTCGGCGTCGAGGTCGACCCGGTGACGGCGGGCATCGCCCGGCTGCTCCACCCCGACGCAACGATCCGCTCGGAGAGCTTCGCTGCCACCCGCTACCCGGACGGCTGGTTCGACCTCACGGTCGGCAACGTCCCGTTCGGGAACTACAAGCTGTTCGACCCGCTCTACAACCACGCCGGGCTGACGATCCACAACCACTTCATCCACAAGTCGTTGTCGATGACCCGGCCCGGCGGGTACGTAGCAGTGCTCACGTCGCGTTACACCCTCGACGCGGTAGGCACCACTGCGCGGGCCGCGATGGCGGAGACGGCCGATCTGCTCGGCGCGCTGCGCCTGCCGGACGGGGCCATGCAGCGAATAGCGGGGACCGACGCGGCGATGGACGTGCTGGTGCTCCGTCGCCGGCTGCCGGGCGCCGGGCCGGCCGGCGAGTCGTGGCTGGGCGTGACCGAGGTGAACACCCCCGACGGCCAGGTGAGGCTCAACGAGGTGTTCGCCGCCCACCCCGACTGGGTGCTCGGCGAGGTTGGGATCGGCCGGGGCCGCTACGCGGACGACGAAGTGGTGATCCGGCCGCGCACGACGGTGGTGGACGGCCGGGAGGGCCGCGAGCCGCTCGGCCCGGCCATGAACGCCGCCCTGGCCCGGATGATCGACCAAGGCCTGACCGCGGGGCTCGGCATCACCGAGCGGGTGAGCGCACCGGACGCCAACGTGGCGACGGCCGAAGCCGAGTGGGTGGGCGACGTGACCATCGGCCCCCACCACGTCGAAGGCTCCCTGCTCGTGCGCGAGCGGGGAGGGTTCGCCTGCATCGAGAGCGGCGTCCCGGTCCCCTATGCGCCCCCCGCCGCCCAGGCCCGCGAGCTGGAGCGCCTGATCGAGCTGCGCGACACCTACTTCGAGGTGATCGACGGACAAGCCGCCTCACCCGACGACACCGACTGGGAGTCGGCCCGCCAGACCTTGAACACCCGCTACGACGCCTATGTGCGCCTGTACGGTCCGGTAAACCGCTACCGGACCTACGACAGCGGCAGGAAAGACGACGAGGGCGAGGCGGTACAGGGGCGGCGGTGGCCGCCGATGGGCGGGTTCCGCTCCGACCCCGGCCTGGCGGTGGTGCGGGCGTTGGAGGACTTCGACGACGCGACCCAGAGCGCCACCAAGGCGCCGGTGTTCGAGCGGCGGGTTCTCTCGCCCCGCCAGCCGGTCACCGCGGCAGACCGCCCGGAGGACGCGTTGGCGCTGTGCCTGGACGAGCGGGGGTCGGTCGACGTCGAGACCATCGCCCGGCTGCTCGGCTGCGACCCGGCCGAGGCCAGGGCGAGGCTCGCCACGTTGGTGTTCGACGACCCCGATGGCGGGCCGCCGGTGCCGGCCGCGACCTACCTGTCGGGTCACGTCCGCTCGAAGCTGCGGGCCGCCCGAGCCGCGCTCGGCGAGGACGGAGAGCGCTGGCAGGTGAACGTGACCGCCCTCGAAGCGACCCAGCCCCGCGACCTGGAGCCGGCCGAGATCGACGCCCGCCTCGGCGCACCGTGGATACCCCCGAGCGACGTCAAGGCGTTCTGCACCGAGGTGCTCGACGCCCACGACGTGAAGGTCGGCTACACGAGGGTCACCGGCACCTGGACGGTGACGGGCACCGGGCGAGCCAGCTTGGCCCTCACCTCGGATTGGGGCACCCGGCGGATGGACGGCATCCACCTGACCGAAGCGGCCTGCAACCAGTCCGAGGTGACCGTCACCGACCCCGACCCCTCCGACCCAGACGGGCGCAAGCGGGTGGTCAACCTCGCCGAGACGCTGGCCGCGAGGGAGAAGAAGGACGCCATCAGCGAGCGGTTCGCCACCTGGGTGTGGGAGGACCAAGCTCGCGCCGCCCGGCTGGTCGAGCGTTACAACGAGCTGTTCAACTCGACGGTGCTGCCCGGCTACGACGGCTCGCATCTGAGCTTTCCTGGCCTGGCCGACGGGTTCGTCCCGCACCCTCACCAGCGCGACGCCGTATGGCGCATCCTGTCCGAGCCCTCCACCCTCCTCGCGCACGCGGTGGGGGCCGGCAAGACGGCCACGATGGTCATGGCCGGGCGGGAGATGAAACGGCTCGGCCTCGTCAGCCGGCCCTGCTACATCGTCCCGAACCACATGCTCGAACAGTTCTCCCGCGAGTACGTCCAGCTCTACCCCGACGCCAAGATCCTCGTCGCCGCCAAGGACGACGTGACTCCGGCCCGGCGCAAGGAGCTCGTCGCCCGCTGCGCCGTCCAGGACTGGGACGCGGTCATCATGACCTCGTCGAGCTTCGAGCGGATACCGGTGTCCGCTGACACCGAAGCAGCCTTTCTGGAAGCGAAATCGGCGGACCTGCGCGCCGCCATCGCCCAAAGCCACAAAGAGGACGACGGGGACCCGATCAGCGTCAAGGCGTTGGAGAAAGCGCTCCTTCGTTCCGAGGAACGCCACGCCCGGCTGCTCGACGAGCGGCGCGACGACGGCGGAGTGACCTTCGAGGCCACCGGGATCGACTACCTCATCATCGACGAGGCGCATCGCTACAAGAACCTCTACTTCCCGACCCGCATCCAAGGCGTCAGCGCCAGCGCGTCGAAGCGGGCCGAGGACCTCGACATGAAGCTGCGATGGCTGCGACAGACCAAAGGGGGCAGAGTCGTCACCTTTGCCACCGCGACGCCGATCTCGAACTCCATCGCGGAGATGTGGGTCATGCAGCACTACCTGCAACCCGGCGCCCTCGAAGCAGCAGGGATCGAGCACTTCGACGGGTGGGCCGCCACCTTCGCTCGGGCGGTGACCGCCCTCGAGATGGCACCGGACACGACCACCTACCGGATGAAGACCCGCTTCGCCCGGTTCGCGAACGTCCCCGACCTGTTGAAGATGTTCCGTGCCGTCGCGGACGTGCGCCGCATCGACCAGCTCGCTCTCGTGGTACCCGACGTCGCCGGTGGCGCCGCGGAGACCGTGGTCGTTCCCGGCACCGAGACCCTCAAGGTCTTCGGCCTCGAACTGGCGGAGCGGGCCGCCCGGGTCAGCGCCGGGAGGGTCGACCCCCACGACGACAACATGCTCAAGATCACCTCGGACGGCCGTAAGGCCGCCCTCGACCTGCGCCTCGTCGGCCTCGATCCCGACCCAACCGGGGGGAAGCTCGGTGCCGCCGCGGACCGCATCGCCGGCACCTACCACCGCAACAGCGACCTCGACTACCCGGGCAGCAGCCGCCGAGGGGCGCTGCAACTGGTGTTCTTGGACTTGAGCACCCCCAAGGACGACGGCCGGTGGAACGCCTACGACCAGCTCCGCTCCGGCCTGTCCGCCCGCGGCGTGCCACGCGAGTCGATCCGGTTCATCCACGAGGCCCGCAACGACGCCGAGAAGGCCCGCCTGTTCGCGGCGGCCCGCTCCGGTGCCGTCTCGGTGCTGATCGGCTCGACCGAGCGGATGGGCGTCGGCACCAACGTCCAGGACCGGGTCGTCGCCCTCCACGACATCGACTGCCCGTGGCGGCCCGCCGACTTGGAACAGCGGGCCGGGCGCGCCATCCGCCAGGGCAACGCCAACCGGGTCGTGTCCCTCGTCCGCTAC
>JAJZWW010000292.1 GCA_021846485.1 Actinomycetes bacterium | reverse complement strand
TCGTTCCTTCCTCGCCGGCGTCCTCACGCCGGCTGTCTCGTTTGGTCAACGAGGAAGGTACGCCGCGCCCAGGCTCAGATCGCGGATCCACAAGTTCTGGTTATATCTCCGCCCGGCGACGCCCTCCACCCAGGAGCGGTAAGCCTCCAGGCTCCCGAAGGGCCCATACGGCAGATAGGTCCACGTCCGGCCCTGCCCGTCCGCGCTGTTGGCGCGACACAGGTCATCGGCGTGGCGGGCCGGGTCCAGTGGCTCCAGACGGCACCAGCGACCCTCCATCGGGCGGGCAGTCGGCCGAGCACGAGCGGTCCACCCGGCCACGAGGTGCCCGATCGGCTGGCCGAGGTCGTTGACATCGCTGTGCTCCGCTGTCACGGACCGCATGCTGCCATGTCAACGAAGCGTTGGGGCCGGCTGCGGCCGTCGTTTCCTGCTCGTAGCGCTTTGCAGTTGACGATCATGGATCGGGCCAGGGGGCCGCTTCGAGGCTGTCCTCCGTCCGCGCCCCCTACACTGCCACCCCAGGGCCGGGAAGGGATCGAATGGAAGCTCCCGTTGAGGAAGATCTGGCACGGTTGCTCACGGCGGCGCGAAAGATCGAGCTCCGGCTAGTGGAACAGCGCCACAGCTGCGCGCAGTACGCGTCAAGCGACCCGCGCCGGAACACCTGGCACGCTCTGAGGAACGAAAGCGGCGCTGCGTGGATGGCGGTGCTCGATCGAGTCACGCTGATCAAGAGCATGACTGACGACCTGCGAATGCCGCTCGACGAGGAGTTTCTCTTCGAGTCAGGGGCGTCGGACGGCGACTAGCCGCTGAGTACTCCCTTTATCCGCGACGCGACCTCCGTGTCGACGTTCACGTCATTCCCTACCTCCTCGTTCACGAGATTCCGCACTGGGCCGCGTTCAAGGCGAAGAGGTCCGGTCAAGGGAGGCCGAAGGCCAGGCCGGACACGAGTGGCCGGCCGGCGCTTGACTTGACGGGACCGGTCGTGACCGTTCGCCAGCCACGATGGTGGTGGTCAGCCGCCTGTGGCTGGCCTACCTGCTTGGCCGGGCCGGTCGCTCCGGTCCCCGACTGACCGACCCTCGTCTCGTTCGCGGAGCAGGGAGCGGCGTGGTGCGGGGGTGGGGAATCTCGTGAACGCGAGCGGCGTCGCGGTAGGGAAAGTCGTGAACGCTCAGACTCCGGAGTCGGGACCGTTGCCGTCGTTATCGCCTCGATGTCGGGCGCGTCTGATGAGCGTCGATCTTCAAGAACACGTCGTCGATGCGCAGGGTCGCGCCCTCGTGATGGGCAACGACGACCTCAACCTCCTCCGCGTAGCAATTGCCGCTGCATGACCACTGACGTCGGGGGGCCATCGCCTGCGACTGCAGCTGACAGCGTCCCGCTGCCCGGAAGCCTCCTGGATGACACCGACCATTATCGGCCCCAAGCGAGGTCGTACTGTGCCGGCTTCTGTCGCCTGGGGCGGGGACTGTCTCACGAACGGTGTAACCGGTCGTGAGACAGTCCCATTAGGCACGCCCCCCAGCGTTGCCGTGCTGGGTGGGTGGGGTGGCGGCGTTCTGTGCTGATGTCGTTTGGCTGGCTGCCTGGACTCGTTCGTGCGTATTCGGTAGCTCCTGCAGGCTGGGGGTGGCGAGCAGGAGGAGGCCGAAGGTGACGTAGCCAGCGGCGAGTAGGAGCAGTGCGGTGCGAGTGCCGAGGAGTTGGCCGAGTGCTCCGCCGAGGAGGGCGCCGACGGGGATGGTGGCGGCGGTGAGGGTGCGAGAGGTGGTGGTGACCCGGGCCAGGAGGTGCTCGGGGCAGTGTTGTAGGCGGAGCGTGGAGATGCTGATGCTGACGATGGCGATGCCGAGGCTGGTGGGTGGCCCGGCGAGCGCGAAGAAGACCATGCCGGGCCCGTGGCTGGTGAGCGGCATGAGCAGCGCGGCGGGTGCGGTGGCGATCACGGCGGTGCGAGCGAGTCGCTCAAGTCCGAAGCGGCGGCTGAGGCGGTTGGCGAAGACCGACCCGATGACGCCACCGAGACCGGCGAGGGCGATGAGGATGCCGATCCAGTCGGCGGGGGCGTGGACATCGCGGACCAAGAAGACGATCTCGATGGCGCCCATGGCGGTGAGGAACAGGTTGATGCTGGCGGTCGCCCAGGCGAGGGTGCGCAGCAGCCGGTCAGTCCACAGGTGGGCTAGGCCCTGTCTCATCTGGGCGGTGAGCGACGTTGCTGGCTCAGGGTGGGGTGCTGGAGATGCTGCGGGCAGGACGGCCAGCGAGACGAGCGAGATCAGGAAGCTGGCGGCGTCGGCGAGCACGGTGGTGGCGGCCCCGACCGCTTCGACCAGGGCGCCGGCGAGGGTCGGGCCGATGAGCCTTGCAACGGATTTGACCCCGCGGGTCTGGCTGGTGGCGGTGAGGTAGTCGTCGCCGTCGATGATGGCGCGTAGATAGGGGCTGTAGCCGGCTTGGAACCAGACGGTGAACAGCCCGGCGGTGGCGGCTGCGGCGAGTAGGACGCCCACGCTGAGGGCCCCGATGGCAGCAGCGGCCGGGACGGCGGCGACCGCGAGGGCTTGGCCGAGATTGGCTGCCATCATGATGGAGCGGGCGCGGGCTTGGTGGCGGTCGACGAGGGCGCCGACGGGCAGTCCGATGAGGACGGCGGGAAGCCACTCGACAGCTTCGAGGGCTCCGACGGCGAGCGTGGTGGCGTGCAGGCGGTCCACGGCGACGAGTGGCAACGCCAGGGTGCTGACCATGCTGCCCAGGGCGTTGACACCCTGGCCGGCGACGAAGGTCCGCAGCGGCCGCCGGGAGTGGCTCACCCGGCGTCGCGCCGGGACCGGCCCGGCGCTGCGGTGTGGGCGGTCGCCTGCCGCTGACGCCAGGCCCGGATGGCTTCATCCGCGCTCGTAGCTGGCGAGATGGGCAGTGGGCCGCTGGCCTGGCCGAGACGGTCACGTACGGCCCACTCGGGCACGCCGCCGGCGAGGAGTCGGGCGGCGTGGTGCAGGCGTAGCTGACCGAGCGCCAACTCCACCCCAGCCCGGGCGGTGTAGCGCTTCCAGCGCTCCAGCGCGGACTGGTAACGCAGCGGGGTGGACCTGCCCGGCGCGCAGAACAACGGTCCCGTGCTCCGGCCGGTTGCTCGGATCCAGTGGGTGAACCGCAACTGCAGTTCAGGGTCGTCGATCAGCACCTGGCGGGAGGCGCCGCCCCAGCCCCGAACTGCGAGGTGGCCGGTCGACGCGTCGAAATCCTCTGCCCGGACGGCGAGCGCCTCGCCGGGGCGCAGCCCGGCCAGGGCGATCAACTTGAACAGCAACTGGTCCCGATCCGCCTGCCGCGGGATCGACGCCAACACCGCGTCGACGGCCGCGGGGTCGGGTGCAACGACCTGCCGCTGGGTGGGCCGTTCCCGTGGCTGGTCGAGCAAATCGCCACCAACGCCCTCGACTCCCTGTGACGCCGCCCACCGCAAGAACCCGCGAGCCGCCGAGAGTCGCCGCGCCCGAGTTGCCGGGGCCAGATCCTCCAACGAGGCCACCCAGCCGGCCACGGCGACCGGCGCGGGGGACTCCTCGGTCAACCAGCGGACCAAGCCGGCCAGATCGGTCCGGTACCCCCGGACGGTGTGAGGGCGGCGCCCCTCGGTCTCCAGCCACTCCACGTACCGGTCGGCGAGTCCACCCCACATACCGAACACAATAGTGATTGTCACAGGACACTGTTCGGCTTATTGGCCGCGCGTGACCCACTTGCCTCTTCCTCGGCGCCCAGAAGAGACCGGGCCCGCCCGAATGCCCCACCTGCGCCCATGCCAGGAGCGCAGCAGGACGCGAGGAGGATGCGGATTGACGGCTCTGGCAGTTCGCAGGGCTCACTTCACGCCCAGATCGCACACGCAGAACCTCAACGTGACCGTCGCCGACGGCGGGCGCAAGCCGGTTACAGGCCGGGGGCCTCGTGGGTCGCTGCCGGCGGCTCGGGTTCGATGGTGTGTCGGGGGGCTGGTTGCCAGTTGGCCGGCGTGCGACGGCGGAGGGTGGCTTGGTCGGGCGGGTCGGGTTGTTCGAGGCGGCGGCGGGCGTCCTGGAGTGCCCGGCCGAGGCGCTGCTGATTCCTGGTGGCGGCGGCGTGCTCGCCGGCAGCTCGTTGCCAGCGCCGGGAGGCGGTGACGCTGCGCTGGTCGAGGGCTTCGAGGGTCGTTTGGAGGCGGCGGGTCTCCTGGTCGAGCTGGCTGCGTTCGGCGTCGATGAGGCTGGCGAGCCGAGTCTCGGCGGCCGTGGCGGCTGCGGTGGTCTCGGGCAGGTCGCGGCGGGCGTGGCGCCGCTCGATCCAGCTGCCGGCGGTCGCGGCTTGTTCGATCTGGGCGAGCCGTGAGGTCTCTTGTTCGGCTCGGCGGGCGGCGTCACCGATCGGGCCGGCCGTGTACCCACCGGTCAGGTTGGCGAGGTCGGCGAGGCGTTGCTGGGTCTCGGTGAGCGCTGTGCGGACATCGTCGGCGCCCTCCGGGGGTGTTGGTGGCCGGCCCGGCTGGGTGGCTTGGGCGAGGAGCCGGTCGTGGGCGTGGCAGACGGCGACGATCCTGACCCGGTCCTGGGCGCTGATGGCCTGCGGGTCGCTGCTGGCCTGGCGGATGTCGGGTAGGGCGGTGTCG
>JAJZWW010000291.1 GCA_021846485.1 Actinomycetes bacterium | reverse complement strand
GACGACCTGATCGCCCCCCGTTCGTGGAGGTTGCCGTTCCGGCGGGCGTGGCGCGACACCGCCGGCTGAGCACGACGTGGCTTCGCCATGAGGGCGATCCATCTACTCGGCCTCCCATGGCTACTCCCATGGCCACGAGACCTCGGTCGTGCGAATGCACGGCGGCAACGGCCCTCACGAGGAGGTGGACCGGCGCATGGTCCCGTGCTTCGACCAGACCCTGATCGAAGCCGACCTCGTCGGGGAGGACCGCCTCCGCCCACCCCGGCGAGACCATCGGGCCGGCGCCGCGGGCCCCGACCCTCGGCGTGGTCGTCGCGTACCGTTGATTCGTGCCCAACGACGAGACGATGATCCTGTCGGTGCGCGGCGAGGCGCGCCGGACGGTGAGCGCGGACGCGCTGACGCTGTCCGGTGGCCTGACCCTGTGGGAGCAGGACCAGGCGGCGGCGCTCAGCGCAGCGGCGGAGGCGGTGCGTGGGCTCACCGGGCAGCTGGCCGACCTCGGTGGGGTGGCCCTGCGAGCCGACAACGAACGAGCGGCACTGACCTGGTCGGCCTTCTCGGCGACCACGCAGATCGAGCGGCGCCACGACCAGGAGACCGGGGAATCCATACCGACCGGGCGGGTCGCAGCGTCGGTGGCGGTCGACGTCACGGTCCGGGACTTCGAGTTGCTCGACGCGCTCGGGAGAGTCTTGGCGGCCGACGAGCGGCTGGACGTGCGGCAGGTGGCGTGGAAGGTCGATGACGACAACCCCGCATGGGCGGCGGTCCGCGCCGAGGCCATCGCCGCCGCTCTGCGCCGTGGCCGGAACTACGCCGCGGCCCTCGGGGTCGACCTCCGAGCAGTGGAGCACGTGGCCGACACGGGGCTGCTCGCCGGTACCGGCGAGGGACCGGTCCACTTCAGGGGGGCACGAGCGTCGAGTGCGGGCAGGGAGATCGACACCCCTTCGCTGGACCCGGTACCGCAGGAGGTGGTTGCCGTGATCGAGGCCCGCTTCCGGGCCTCGGCTGCGATCCTTGGAACCTGAGCGGCTGGCCCGCAAGGACAACTTCATCCGCGGCTTCATCCGCGGCCAGGTCGATCACGAGCGTGACGACGAGGGAGCTTTCGAGCTCGCTCGGCTCGGCGGTCCGGGCTACTCGCGGACCAGGGCGACGGCAAAGCCGTCGTAGCCCTTCACCCCGACGGTCTGGAGGGCGGTCACCTCCACGCCGGGGTCGGCGCCCATCGCCTCCAGCACCCCCCGGGAGCCGAGCACCGCAGGGTCGCCACTGCCGACGTCCACGACCTGCCCGTCTCGGACCACGTTGTCCACGACGATCAGGCCTCCCGGTCTGGTGAGCTTCCTCGCCTGGGCGAAGTACCCCGGGTTGCCCGGCTTGTCGGCATCGAGGAACACCAGGTCGAACGCCTCGGCACCCGAGGAGACCAGCGCCGCCAGGCTGGCCCCCGCCGGGCCCACCCGGATCTCGGCCCGGTCGTCGAGGCCGGCGCGCGCCAGGTTGGCGGCCGCCACCTCGGCGTGGCGGGCCTCGAGCTCGAGGCTGACCAACCGGCCACCAGGGGGCAGGGCCCGCGCCAGCCAGGTGGTGGAGTACCCGCCGAGGGTGCCGACCTCCAAGATCCGCGTCGCTCGCAGCGCGAGAGCGAGGAGGCGCAGCAGGGCCCCCTGGGTGGGCGACACGTCGATCGCCGGAAGCCCCGCCGCCCGCGATGCGGCGAGGTTGGCCTCGAGGACCGGGTCCTCGGCCAGCAGCACCGACTGCAGGTAGTGGTCCACGGCTTCCCAACGGGGGTCGTCCATGCCCTCATCCTGCCCGACCCGCCCCCACCCCGGCGGCCCGCCGGCCTCCTGGGCACTACCGGCGGGCACGCCACCCCCGCCACTCGCGCGCCAGACGTGCCAGGGCGGGGCGTCCCTCGAGCGCCGCCCCGGCCACCGCGATCGTCCCGACCCCGAGGTCCACCGACCAGCGCCCCTGCTTGGCCCAGTACACGTCGCGCAAGTCGAGCAGGAGGGCGAACTCGTCGACGATCAGCGCCATGCCCACCCCGTAGGCGGTGGCGAGGAGCGGGTGGTGCCGGGTCCGGTCCGCCCCTCGCAGGGCCGCCCCTCCCACCCCGCTCACCAGGCCGATGCCCCAGAGGTAGTGGTGGAGGTGGAGGCCTCCGGGGGTCAGGTCGTGCAGCGGCCCACGTCCGTGGCGGATCGAGTAGGTGATCGCCCGCACCGCCCCGAAGGTCGTCCCGAACGCCAACCAGCTGGCCACCGCGTTGCGGCGCGCCGGGTGCAGCTCCTCGCGCAACGCCCGCCGTACCTGCGGGGTCGGGGGCGGATCCTGCGAGACGGGTTGGGCGGTGGGTTCGCTCACCGCCACATGCTCGCGCGCCGGGTGAGGCCGTACCGGTAGCATGGCTGAGCCGTGGCAGTGCTCGTCGACCTGGGGCAGGTCAGCGCCCGCACCGCCGAGCGGCCGCTGTTCGAGGGGCTCTCGGTGACGGTCTCCACCGGTGACCGCCTCGGGGTCGTCGGGATCAACGGCACCGGCAAGTCGACCCTACTCCGAGTGCTCGCCGGGACGACCACCCCCGACGCCGGGACGGTCCGGCGGGGTCGAGGCGTGAGCGTCGCCCACTTGGACCAAGAGCCCCAGCTGCCGGCTGGCACCGTGGCCGCGGCCGCAGGAGCCGGCTGGCAGGCGCAGGCAGCCCTGGACCGGCTCGGCATGGCCGGCCACGCCGACCGGGACGTGGCGGACCTCTCGGGCGGTGAGCGCAAGCGCGTGGCGCTCGCCGCGGTCCTCGCCCGCCCGGCCGACCTGGTCGTCCTCGACGAGCCGACCAATCACCTGGACCTCACCGCGATCGCCTGGCTGGAGGGCCGCCTGACAGCCCTCCGGGGCCTGGTGCTGGTGAGCCACGACCGCCACCTGCTCGACCGGGTCACGACCCGCCTGCTCGAGCTCGACCGGGGCCAGGCGTACCTCCACGAGGGGGGTTACACCTCGTACCTCGCCGCCCGGGCCGAGCGGGCCGGCCGGGCCGACGCCGCCGAGGACGCCCGCCGCAACCTGGCCCGGCGGGAGCTGGCGTGGCTGCGCAGGGGAGCTCCCGCCCGGAGCCGCAAGCCGCGCGCCCGGGTCGGGGCGGCCACCCAGGTGGTCCACGCCCGCGCCCCCGAGGCGGCGCGACCCGACGGCCTCGAGCTGTCCTTCGGCGCGCCCCGCCTCGGCGAGCAGGTCGTCGAGGCCGGAGGCGTCGCCTACGCCTACCCCGGCGCGACCCGCGAGGTGCTGCGCGACGTGGACCTGGTGGTCACCCGGCGCGACCGCTTGGCGGTCGTCGGGCCCAACGGATCGGGCAAGTCGACTCTCCTCGACCTGATCGCCGGGCGGCAGGCGCCGAGCACCGGGCGCCTGACGGTCGGGCCGACCGCGGTGGTCGGCTACTACGACCAGCGGGGCGCGGACCTGGACCCGGCCGCCAGGGTGCGGGACCTGGTGGCAGGGCCGCACCAACCGCCCGGCTCCCCCGAGGACCAGGCGCTCATGGAGCGCTTCTGGTTCGGCGGCGAGCTCGCCTTCGCGCCGGTGCGGACCCTCTCGGGAGGGGAGCGGCGGCGGCTCCAGCTGCTTCTCGTCCTCGCTGCGCGCCCCAACGTGATCCTGCTCGACGAACCGACCAACGACCTCGACGTCGACACCCTCCGCCTGCTCGAGGACTTCCTCGACGACTGGCCCGGCGCGCTGGTGGTGGTGAGCCACGACCGCACCTTCCTGGAGCGCAGCGCCGACCGGGTCGTAGCGGTGGACGCCTGCGGGCGGGTAACGCCGGTCCCCGGAGGCGTCGAAGGCTGGGTCCGGGAGGCGACGGCCGCGCGGCCCAGGAGCCGCGACGGCGGGCTGCGGCCCTCCCCGACCCCCGCTGCCCGCCGCGCCCGCCCGTCCGATGCCGGGCGGCGCCTGCGGGAGCTCGACAAGGAGATGGCCCACTGGCAGCACCGCTGCGACGAGCTCGCCGGGACCATGGCCGGGACCACCGACCACCAACAACTGGCCCGGCTCGGACGGGACCTCGCCGGTGCCCAGGAGCGGCTGGCAGACGCCGAGGAGGCCTGGCTCGACCTGGCGGAGCGCGCCGAGGCGTAGTCGCCGGCACCACCGAGGCCCGGACCGGGGAGCCGGAGCCAGGTCCGGGGCGCCGGCCCGGCCGCCGCGGACCCCGGAGCGCTCGCGCGCGCCGGCCGCTAGGCACGGCCATGGGAAGTCAGGTAAGTACGTCCTCGACGAGGACCAGATCCCCACCCACTCACCCACTGGTACAACGTCGTCGCCGACCTGCCCGCTCCCCCACCGCCACCGCTCGACCCGGGCACCGGCGAGCCGGTGGGCCCCGAGGCGCTCGCCGCGCTGTTCCCCGCGGCGCTGATCGCCCAGGAGGTGAGCACCTAGCGCTTCGTGCCGATCCCCGAGGCGGTCCGGGAAGTCTACCGGCTGTGGAGGCCGTCTCCCCTGCTGCGAGCGAGGCGCCTGGAGCGGTCGCTGCGCACCCCCGCCCGGATCTACTCCAAGTACGAGGGGGTGAGCGCCGCCGGCTCCCACAAGCCCAACACGCTGCAGCCCCCGCGGCGCTGCGGCCCCCGCGGCGCTGCGGCCCCCGCGGCGCTGCGGCC
>JAJZWW010000290.1 GCA_021846485.1 Actinomycetes bacterium | reverse complement strand
CGTCCATCGACTCGAGCTCGACCTTTCCGGCGGTGGAGGCGGCGAGCGACGGGAGGTCGCTGACCCGGGGCACCGCCTCCGGCTCGCCGAGGCGCAGGGCGCGCCGGGCGGCGCTGGCCGCGAGGGGCTCGTAGTTGGCCACCGACAGCCGGACCGACACCCCGGAGCGCTGGTTGACCTGGGGGGACTGGCGCGCGAGGTGCGAGAGGGTCGCGACCACCTCCGAGATGTACCGGGGGACCTCGACGCGCACCCCGATGTCGCCGAGAGGGGTGGCCTCTTGTCGGACCACGGCGATCTCGGTGTCCACGTCGAGCGGGTAGTGGGTACGGATCTGGGCGCCGAAGCGGTCCTTGAGCGGGGTGATGATCCGGCCGCGGTTGGTGTAGTCCTCCGGGTTGGCCGAGGCAACCAGCATCACGTCCAGGGGGAGGCGGATCTTGTAGCCGCGGATCTGCACGTCGCGCTCCTCGAGCACGTTGAGCAGGCCGACCTGGATGCGCTCGGCGAGGTCGGGTAGCTCGTTGATCGCGAAGATCCCCCGGTTGGTGCGAGGGACCAGCCCGTAGTGGAGGGTCATCTCGTCGGAGAGGTAGCGGCCCTCGGCGACCTTGATCGGGTCGACCTCGCCGATCAGGTCGGCGATGGAGGTGTCGGGGGTGGCCAGCTTCTCGCCGAAGCGGGCGTCGCGATGCACCCACTCGACGGGGGCATCGTCGCCCTTGTCGGCGACCACGTCGCGGGCGTGGCGGGACACCGGGTGGTAGGGATCGTCGAGGATCTCCGAGCCGGCGACCACCGGGAGCCACTCGTCGAGCAGCCCGGTGAGCGAACGGATCATCCGGGTCTTCGCCTGGCCCCGCTCCCCGAGGAAGATGACGTCGTGGCCGGCGAGGAGGGCGTTCTCCAGCTGGGGCAGCACGGTGTCCTCGTAGCCGAGGAGCCCCTCGACGAGCGTCTCGCCGGCGGCGATCCGGCGCGCCGCGTTGCGCCGGACCTCCTCTTTCACCGGGCGGGACTCCCATCCGGAGTCGCGCAGCTGGCCGAGGGTCGCGGGGCGCGAGGTCATCCCGATCGAAGCTACCCCCGGGCCGGCGGCAACCGTCCCCGCGCTCGCGCCGCCCCGGGAACACCCGGGCCCCGGAGGGTAGCCTCGCTCCCCGATGGATCTCGCCGGCCGCTGGCTCGCCGCCCCGGCCGACGAGGAGCTGCGCCGGCGCCTCCCCGACCCCGCGCTCGACGACCGCGGCTGGGAGCCGGTGGCGATCCCCGGCCAGTGGCGCCTGGAGCCGGCCTTCGAGCGAAGCGACGGCCCGGTGCTGCACCGGCGGCGCTTCGAGGCGCCGGCCCCCGCCGCCGGGCGACGCGCCTGGCTGGTCTTCGAAGGGATCTTCTACCAGGCCGACGTGTGGCTGGACGGCTCCTACCTGGGGGAGACGGAGGGCTACTTCGCCCCCCACGCCTTCGAGGTCACCGACCAGCTGTCCGCCCGCGAGGAGCACCTGCTCGCGGTCGAGGTCGCCTGCCAACCACCCCGGGACCGGCGGCGCAAGCACAACCTGACCGGGGTCTTCGAGCACTGGGACTGCCTCGCCCGGTCCTGGAACCCGGGGGGCATCTGGGCCCCGGTGCGCCTGGTCGAGACCGGCCCGGTCCGCCTCGCCGCCTTGCGGGTGGCCTGCCGGGAGGCCACCGCCGACCGGGCCACGCTCGACCTCTACGCCCGCCTCGACGCCGTCGGGCCGGGGCACGTCGAGATCCGCACCGTCCTGTCCCCCGCCGGCGGGCCCGGCTCCGGAGGACGCGACTGGGAGCGCGTCGACCAGCTCGCCGCCGGGACCAACCGGGTCCGCTGGCGGGTGAGCGTCGAACGCCCGGAGCTCTGGTGGCCCCACAGCCTCGGCGGCCAGGCGCGCTACGACCTGGTCGTGGAGCTCCGTGCCGGCGGGGCCCCGAGCGACGTGGCCCGCGTGGTGACCGGGCTGCGCCAGGTGCGCACGAGCCGCTTCGTGACGACGGTCAACGGCGAACGGCTGTTCCTGAAAGGCGCCGACCTCGGCCCGACCGACCGGGCGCTGTCGGCGGTCGGACCCTCCGAAGCGGCGGCCGACGTGTGCCTCGCCCGCGAGGCAGGCCTCGACCTGCTGCGGGTCCACGCCCACGTCGGCCACCCCGGGGTCTACGACGAGGCCGACCGGGCCGGGATGCTGCTCTGGCAGGACCTGCCCCTCCAGTGGGGGTACGGCAACGTCCACCGCCAGGCGTTGCGTCAGGCGGCCCAGGCGGTGGAGGTCCTCGGCCACCACCCCTCGGTGGCGCTGTGGTGCGCCCACAACGAGCCGTTCGCCCTCGACCTGCCGCCCGGCGGAGGGGTGCCAGCCAAGGAGGCGCTGCGCCTCGCCGCCGGCCAGGTCGCCCCCAGCTGGAACAAGACCTTCCTCGACCCTTCGATCCGCCGGGCGCTCGAGCGCGCCGACGGGTCCCGGCCGGTGATCACCCACTCCGGGGTCCTGCCCCACCCCGCGTGGGGGACCGACAGCCACCTGTACTACGGGTGGTACCGGGGGGAGGCCCGCCAGCTGCCCCGGGCGCTCGCCCGCTGGCCGGCGCTGGCCCGCTTCGTCGGCGAGCTCGGAGCCCAGGCGCTGCCGGTCGACGACGGCTTCGTGGACCGGTCCCGCTGGCCGGCGATGGACTGGGAGTCGCTGGAGAAAGACCACGCCCTGCAGCTGCGGGTGCTGTCCCGTCACGTCCCGCCCGGCGCCCACCGTAGCTACGAGTCGTGGAGGGCGGCGACCCAGGAGTACCAGGCCGAGGTGGTGAGGCTGCAAGTGGAGACCCTCCGCCGGCTGAAGTACCGGCCAACGGGCGGCTTCTGCGTGTTCCTCCTGGCCGACGCCCAGCCGGCGGTCAGCTGGTCGCTGCTCGACCACCACCGCGAGCCCAAGCCGGCCTTCGCCGCCCTCGCAGCCGCCTGCGCTCCGGTGGTCGTCGTCGCCGACTGGCCGGCGCAGCGCTACCCGCCCGGCGGGAAGCTCTCGCTCGGCCTGCACGTGGTCTCGGACCTGCGGGTCCCCCTGGAGGGCGCAGAGGTCTCCGCCCGGGTCGCATGGGAGGGGGGAGGCCGGCGGTGGCGCTTCGGCGGTGACCTGCCGGCGGACGGCTGCGTGGCCGTCGGGCGCCTCGAGGCGACCCTCCCGGCAGACACCGCCGAGGGACCGCTGCTCGTCGAGCTGCGCCTGCGCCTGCCCGACGGCTCGGTGGTGGGCTCGGAGTACCGCAGCTCGGTCTCGGTTGGTCAGTCTCCCAGACGGAGGCACAGCTTGCGCTCAGCGCCCAAATGAGAGGCCCTGTCCAGGACCACCACGATGGCCGCCGACCGCCGTTGCTCCAGACGACCATCGGCAGAAGGTCGTCATCGCGGCCAGCGGGGTGGTCCTCGCGCTGTGGTGGGGCGGGCTCACGGGACCGACGAAGGGGAGGCCAGGCGCGACGACGAGCACTTCTCCTACGTCGACGCGTGGGGGCGGGGCGGCCGGTCCGGAGCGCGCCGGTGAGCACCCCTACCGGGGCGCGCCGGTGACCCCGGCGGGCCGTTGCGCACGGCCCCACCGGCACTGGTAGAACAGGGCCGTGGTGGCGTACCTCTCCCCCGAGTGGCTCGCCCGCCTGCCAGGCGGGGTGCCCGAGGGCGTCATCGAGGGGAGCGTCGAGGACCGACCGGGGGGCGATGACCCCCCCGGCGGCTCCACCGCGGGGCGCCCGGAGCGAGCCGGGCGGGGCCCGGTCACCCTTCGTCACGTGGTGCGCGGCGCGCCCGGGGGGGAAGCGGCCTACGACCTGCGGGTGGCGGGCGGCACCGCGGCGGCGCAGCGCGTCGGCGAGGGCCCCGCCGACGTCACCTTCACCAGCGACTACGGGACGGCCGCGGCCATCGCGTCCGGGTCGCTGTCGACCCAGGAGGCGCTCACCGCCGGCCGGCTGAAGATGCGCGGAGACCTGCGCGCCCTGGCCGAAGTGGCCGCCGCGGCCGGCGCCGACGCGCTCCCCCCGGGGCTCCGGGAAGAGACGGAGTTCCCGCAATGAGCCGGCGCTACCCGGGCTGGTACCCGGACCCCGCCGACCCCGCCCTCCTACGCCACTGGGACGGGCGGTGCTGGGACGGGCAAAGGCGCCACCTCCCGGCCTGGTCGATCTCGACCGAGGAGCTGTCCTACCGCCGTTCGACCGAGCCCTCCGCCCAACCGCCCACCGACGGTCCGGTGCGCTCCCCGCCCCCGCCGGCGGTCACCACGTCGCTCGCCCGGGGGTCGACCGGACGCCGCCTGGTGGTCCCGTCCGCCTCCTGGCGCCCTCCGGGCCCTCCGCCCCGATCCGGTCCCGACCCCCTCCCGTCGCCCTCCCCGCGGCGCCGTTGGCTGCTCACCCCCCGGCGCTTCGCCGCGCTGCTCGCAGTGATGACCCTCGTCGCCGTGACCGCCTCCAGCAGCGTCGCCGCCCGGCCCCGGCACCCCGCCGGCGCGCTGTCGGCGGACACCGCTCTGCTCCGGGAGGCCAACGCGGCCTGCGTGGCCACCCTGGGCGCCCTCCGGCCTCTGACGTCGAGCGCGTCGCCCGGCTCGACCCCCACTGCCGGCGGCGGGGCCGGAACGGCTGGGGCGGTGGCCACACCGGCCGCGGTCTCGGCGGCCCGGCGGG